>JBOGSA010000033.1:0-33196 GCA_050749785.1 Candidatus Micrarchaeales archaeon
GGAATCGAGAAACCTCTTATACCTAGATTCTCTATTGCGTCTCATGTTTGTCGTCTCAAACAACAAACACTGGCAGAGGGTTTATACCTTCTGCCATTAGTAGATTAGAGGATTTCTACAGAGCCCAGTTTTTCAATATTTGTTACTCCGTAGCCACCAACATATCTTATTCATTCAGTCAAACATCGTGTTCTGGCACCTGCAGTGCTCACATATCCTCTGCTTGCAGTCGCATCCCTTGCAGGCCAGACGCACTCCTTGCACTCATCCTTTCTTAGTTCTGCCATGCTGCTCCACTCAATTCTCAAATTCTTTTAGAAACTTGGATAATCTGTCTTTGCATGCGACAAATCGATCCTCAGGCACCCCGCCAAATGCCCCCTCCAGGCTCTTACGGTATGTATCCGATCTGATAGTCTCTTCTATTAGCTTCACTCTTTCCCTAATCAACGTCTCACTGCATTTTTTCAATATTATCTCCTTGGTAATCATCCAATCCGGCTCTGCTCCTGCAAGCATGAACATATCCCTAACATCCTGCCTTCTTCCTGCGACAAACTTCATGGCGAACAGCAGCTCAGGGTCAGCCACTCTCATCTCTATCCTCTCCTGGCTGGCCCTGCCAACCACCGCCCTTTTTGAGGAGTATTTTTCGAACACTCCCTTCTCAAACGTTATTACAGTCCTGTCCGATACCTCGCCTATCATAAGATCGAACGCCACCTTCTCCTTTTCCCTAACATAGCGCATGAATTTGACGCCCTGCGGCATCCTGTTTTTGGCCTTGGTAAATCCGCTATCCATAAGCGCCTTCTCTACCTCTTTTAAGCCCTCCATCACCACCACATCACAGTCTACTGAGAACCTAGGGGGGACGTAGGCGTTTACCGCATAGCCGCCAACCAACACAAGATGAAAATCCTTCATCCTTCCCAGCACCTCAAGGACTATCGCCTCTCTTTCCTGCAGGTTCATATCATCGACCTTGCCTCGTTCATCACACGCCTGTCTATCTTCGCTCTTGTCCTTACGCCGAATTTCTCATGCAAATAGGCCAAATGGTATTCGAAGCTGTCTATATGCTCCTCACAGTACCTAGCAATCTCGCCCAAAGGCTCGACCTCCAAGCCGTTGTGTGTTTCAGATATCAGTCTACCCCTTGGCCTCAAAACCACAAACTCCCCGAAGGTCTGCCCGGCGTCCTTAACGAAGGTTTTTACCTTACGCCCCCTCAAATATCCAACCCAATCATCCAACTCGGATTTCAACACATCGATATAATACGGCGAGTGCTCCCAGCTCCTTTGAATGTAGGTGTAATCGGTCCATATCTCAGCCGCGCTCGCATCCGCATAAACATATTTCATTCCAGAAGCTTTCAATAAATCAGGCACTCTGAACACCAACATCCCCTTGAAAATTTCATCGGCGCCGATGCAACTGTACTCCCCCCTCTCTATCCTCTTGATCCAACCTGCCCCCTCCAATATGTGCAAAGTCTTCTTTACCATGTCCTTTGAAATGAACCAGCCCAAATAATCCGAGCTGAAACTGCCCAAACCGAACTTGTTGGACAATACAGCATATGCAGATTGCGCAAACGCCGGGACCGATTCCGTCATAGTTACCTATTAGGTAACTTATAATATATAAACCTTTTGGTTACCTATATGGTAACTTAATGGTTAACTGGCTCTAGCTCACTAGTCAAACATCGTGTTTTGGCACCTGCAATGCTCGCATATCCTCTGCTTGCAGTCGCATCCCTTGCAGATGCATCCGCACTCCTTGCACTCATCCTTCTTTAATTCTGCCATCAGATCGCCCACTATAAGATGCCTCCAAACATTTAAAAATGTTTAATTGTTCTAGATAACCATGCAAAACATTGCAATCATTGGAATAGTGATTCTAATTATCGCAGTAGTTGGCGGGGTCTTCTACTTCACCTCCAACCACCAACCTCTGGCACCTACAACAGTAACCACCACCGCCCTTCCCACCGTCCCTGCCACAACATCGATTTTTGCCGCTACTTCAATCAAGACTACAACCTCTGTTCAGACCACAAGCGTCAGCACTGTTACCACCACAGTTCAGCCGCATAGCAACAACCTTCAAGTCCCATGGCAGAGCTCCAATGGCAACTACACCGCAGTCAACCAGACCTACTGCACCTCTGGTGCTAATCAGCTGCACCTTGACCTTTATGCGAATGCCCCACTCAACTACTCATCGGTGAAGAACGGTCTTAGACCAATCGCGGTCTTCGTGCACGGCGGCGGGCTTACTTCTGGCGACAAGGCGCAGATAGCTTCCGATTCCGCAGTCTTCCCTGTCATAATCAACGACCTGATAAGCAACGGATTCATCGTTGCCTCTGTCAACTATAACCTTGCCCCTGCCTACAAGTACCCAAACCAGACAGACGATGTCTTGTGTGCTATGAGATTCCTTAGGTACTATGCGCAGAGCTTTGATGGAAATTCAAGCCAGATTGCGATATTCGGCGACAGTTCCGGCGGCCAGCTTGTCAGCACTGATGGGGTGACCAACGGCACGGCAGCCTGGGAGAACAAAGAAGGCCTTAAGATATACGGCGCAACAAACCTCACGGCAGCGCAGCTACTTAGCATTTCCACAAAGCCGCAGGTGGTCGGCGACTTTTATGGAAGCGTAAATAACACAATTCCTTTTGGGATGACACAGCAGCAGGCGCAGCAATACGATCCCCAAGGGTATCAGAACCTTGTGACTGTCTACAACTACAACTCCACCCTTATGTACGAGGCAAGCCCAATCCAGTACGTTACCGCCGGAGAGCCGCCGTTCCTGATATTCCAGGGAAACAACGACACGATGGTGCCAGCCTCAATGTCCCAGGCATTCTACAACAGCCTGAAAGCTGCCGGCGACAATGCAACGCTGATAATAGTTAACAACTCAGGTCACAGGTTCGTGCCCACGCCATCAGGTAGCCAGATTCATCCGGGAATCGGCTACATCGCAAACTATACCGTTGCCTTCTTCAAGAAGATATTCCCCAGAACCGCAACATCTGCCACAACACCAACAAACCAAAGCTCTTCGCAGTCAACCTCAACGCCCCAGACTCAAAACCCTGCATACATCGTGGTCGCAGATCCGGTGAACATCTCTCAAGTATCGCAGATAAGCAAGTTCCGCAGCTGCGAGGGTCATGACTATAGCGGCTACGATGTTCAGGGCTTCCAGGAGACCCAAAGATCCATGAAGCACTACTTCACGCCAAAGCCGCAATTCGCAGGGAGCACATCACAAATACAAGAATTCGCCCCATTCAACGGCACGATCGAGAGTATAGTAAACGAGCAGACGCCTGTAGGCAAGCAGGTCTGGATAGGCTACACATCCACAGGTCCGCAGGGCGGCTACCCTCCTCTTGGCGTGTGGAACGCTGTGTTCTTCCACCTAAACCCTCTGCCTGGCATCACTGCAGGCTCTCACGTCACAGCCGGCCAGCTCATCGGCTATGCGAACCAGACAGCGCCGATACAAGAGTTCGATATCGCCTTTGAGGAGTACAACGGCAGCAATGGAATTTACCATCAGGTACTTGACTCAATCTTCAACCACATGTCACCTCAGGTTCTATCACAGTTCGCTGCCCACGGGATCAACCAGAGTGACATGATCTACTCCAAGGCGTACAGGGACGCAAACCCGTGCAACTTCAACACCTTCAACCCTAACGACTCCGTCACGCTCAGCTGATTTTGCGAAACGCTCCAAATTCCAAAGCGCTTAAAAGGTTTAGTTGCTTTAGATAACCATGCAGGGCATCGCCATCATCGGCATAATCATTGTCATTATCATAGGTCTTGGCGCGGCATTCTATTTCACTTCAAACCACCAGTCTGGAGCAGCATCAACAGCGACCACATTGCAGACAACAACCCCAACTACCGTCCCATCAAGTTACGCGGGGCAAACAACTACAATTGCACCAGCCACTGGGCAGATAGGCCAGTTTACTAAGGTGCATGTGGGCCAGAGCGCCGCAATCGGCCAGTACAACATCGCGCTTGTCGGCATAGATCCATCGCACGCAACCGCGATACTCAATGTCACATCCCCATCGTATTCCGGCAAAAACCTTCTCCTTGGACAAAACCAATACCTTGGAATGGGAAGCGGCGCTGGCGCACCGTACATTTTAGTCAGCCAGATCAACCTCTCTTCTAGCAACGATGGGGCGCAGAACTGGGTGATGCTCGAAATATCCAACAGCAACGCAGGATTTAGCGCATCAAGCAACGGCAACACACAGCAAAACACCACATCAACCCCACATGGCAACTACACCAACTCCAGCCAGCAGGGCAGCTACATAACCGAGCTGCGCGACCAGCAGCTCTCGGCATGCGGAACTAACACGGAGTTTTTTGGCACAATGCCTCTGAGCGAGGCGAACTTCACATCATTCGGCCCGCTTGGCTGGGTCAGCCCTGGCGGACATGTCTTCCCTGAGAACCACGGCGGCTTTTACCTAAGGACAACCGCCCCTTCGATGCCTGCAAATGTGCCCGTCGTTGCGCCAGGCAACGTGACGGTCTTTGAGATAATAGGCCAGACATACCTCAACTCGAACAATCCGCCTGACTATGCCATATACTTCGCCCCGTGCGGCAATGTCACCTTCTACTTTGGCCACGTCCAGGCGCTCTCTAGCAAACTTGCAAGCGCATACGCACCGCCATTTGTAAGCTGCCAGAACAGCACCGCCGACAATGCCCAGGTACGCACCTGCCAGAAGATGATGAATGTTTCGTTTGTGGCAGGCGAGAGGATCGGCAATATCGGCGGCCACCAGTCGGGCAACAATGCGGTGCAGGCGCTCGACCTCGGTGTCTACGACTACACTCTTTCTCCTGCAGGATTTGCCAACCAGTCCAGATACGACAGTCAGCAGCTGCATGCGGCGTGCCCTCTTAATTACTTTGCTTCATCGATACAAAATTACATCTACACAATCATCGGCATACACGGACTTGCAAGGACCGAGCAGCCCCTATGCGGCTTGTTCATGCAAGATGTTCCAGGAGCTGCGCAGGGAGGCTGGTTTCAGAAGGGAACACCATCGCCCTACATAAACGAGGGCGTGCTGATATCGCTGATACACAACGACTTTTATTCCGGCTCAGAGCTCTTCTCAATAGGATTGCAGGCCAATGTTTCCGGGTTGGCAGGCGTCACGTATTACTTCAAGCCAACCTCGTCAGGCCATGTCAACAGGGACTTTGGCAACGTAACTGCCGATGGCACTGTATACTGCTACGACTCATTCACTAACAGCTACGAGTCAAGCGCAGCCTCTGCGCCGGGAATGATACTGCTCCAGCTCGTTAATGCAAGTACGCTTCGGATAGAGTACCAGGGCGCAGGCTCGTGCGGCTCAGGGCCATGGAGCTTCACATCAAACCATGCAGACTTCTATAGATAAATCCAACATTTAACATGGTGAAATGACGAATACTTCTGAAGCTTTAAAACGATTGTTCTTGCTAAACATTATTGTGTATCATTATGGAAACCTTTGCGACATTTGCGAATTCGATAAAGGGGAATGAGAAGAAACTAGTGCTTGCTGCCCTTCTCAGGATTGACAATTTCACAGGTTGGGGACTATTAAGCCCACACAACCCGGTCCTATCCCATCTAGTACCGTTTGCAGAGCGCAGTCTTGTGGCGATCAACCATGAACCCATCCATGTCGAAAGGGCGATAGGCATATGCTATTCTGCTCAACGAACAAAAGCAGGGAAGAAATTCAGCAACTACATGAATGATAACGGTTATTTCGGCGACATTCCAGGAACACTGCAAGATTTATCCGCCCATATAAACAGGGTCTTTCGGCAGGAGATGAAAGCAGCGGGGTTGTCATAAAATGCCAGGGTTTGCCTTGTTTGCAAGGACGATATGGGATGGCTTATGCGTGGGTAATCTATTCTAACCGCTTCCTGCCTTTATCCCCACTACCTGTATCTTGAAGATCAGCGTCTGTCCTGCCAGCGGCGGGTTGAAGTTGATTGTTGCGTTTGTGGCATTGACTGCATCAACTATACCCTGAGCCTGCTGCCCATTTGATGTCCTAGTAACCACCATTCCCTTCTGCACTGTTTGGTTACCAAATACACTCAATGGCACGCTAAATATTAATGAAGCATTAATCTCTCCATACCCCATGCTTGGTGGTATTGTGAGGGTCTTTTGCTGGTTTAGTTTCATCCCAACCACTCCTTGGTCAAATCCAGGAATAACCTGTCCTGCTCCCACCACGAACCGCAGCGGTTGTCCGTGCAGTGAGCTGGCATCAAACACTGTTCCGTTTGTAAATGTGCCCGTGTAGTTGACTTGGATTGTGTCACCAACTGCAACCGCTCGTGCAGATACATTCCCTATGGCAAAGTAAATGCCAACTAGCACAATCACAGCAACTATCGCAGCTGCGGCGATGTACATCGGCTTTGCCTTGAAGCCCTTCTTTTCGGTTTTATGCTCAGCCGCTTTAGTCTCGGCGTGTTTGTTTTTGTGTTCAGTTGCCATTATATCACAAAATAGAGTTCATCCAACCATTAGCTGAATAGGCAGCTGTCTTGGTTTTATCTTTGATTGTATGAAATTAAGTATTTCTATCCCTATCACCTTGCCTTTCCGATCCTTCTTTAGTATTATCTCATCTGAAGTTTCTTCGCTCACAAACTCCTTCTTAGGATCTGCAAACCATATGTCTAATGTATTGCCCTTCTTGTTGAATATTATTTGTGTCTTTTCCATGTAATCTCTCCCGCTTTTATCCTATCTGAAATGTATGTAGTTGTTATATATCCCTCCCCATTTAAATGTTTGCAGACTACCACGACAAAATACTTGCCCCAAGCCTTATTATAAAGAAACGCATCCCTATCTTTATTGCTCTTCCTTATTTCGTCAGGTTCTTTTAACGCACTCTTAACCAATTCTTCTCTGCCTTTCATTGGGGTGTGCTTAACTGTTATTATTAGGTTCCAATATTCCCTGGTAATTCGTATCTTCTTATTGGAGAGTGATGTTACTTCAAAATAAACATCTGCCATGCCCCCTCACCTGCAATCTCAGATTCGGTGCACAGTCTTATAAACTGCTCGAAAAAAAAACTATTTTTTTACGTTGCCAATGAATCAGCAAGCTTGTCAAGCGATTGTTCCCATCCCTGACTTGCCTGTTCCATTGTCTCCCCTTCGGGCACTCCAGAATACCTTATAAGCGTCTTTGTCCTTCCATCATGCTGTTCCTCAAATATTATGGTAACTGTGGACTCGAGCGCAAAATTCTTGCTCATTCCATAGTAAGCAGCAGGTACAACGTTGCCCTTCTCATCCGCAAAGCTGTCTGTTGCTACGAGCTTCTTGTGAGGAACTATCTCCTTGTATGTTCCTGTGTTCCAAAAGTCTTTGCGGCCGAGCATCTTTGCCATCTCATCAGATGCTCTCATGCAGTAGAGATACTTCCCACCAATTCTGAAATCTATCTCAATGACCGGTGCACTGAACCCTTTTGGGCCCCACCACTTCATAACCTGCTCTGGCTCTGTCCAGGCCTTCCAAACGCGCTCTACAGGCGCATCGAACACTCTTTCTATTACAAGTTCTTTTCCCATTTTATCACATGGCGCCTCGGCCGGGATTCGAACCCGGGTTACCAGCGTGACAGGCTAGTGTGCTGACCGCTACACTACCGAAGCACACTTCTATTTGCGTCTAAATGGCTAAAATGGTTTGGTTTTAGGATTGCACATAGTCTAATGGTGGAACTGCGCCTTTAAAAAAATGTAAATTTCTTCGGAAGGTTTTTAGATTAGAAAATTTCCAATATTTCTAAAGGTGTAAACATGCCATACCATTTCATTGGTTACAGCAAAAACGAGCTTGAGGAAATGCTCAAGGCCAGCGAGGATGATTTCAAGAGCTACGAGAGAAATAAGAATGTCAGCAAGCTTAGGGATGCTGTGAACAAGCTCTATGCGATTGCCCAGAACATAACTTCAAACAAGATAAAGCACGGAATAGAGAACTACGGGGAGTTCAGGTCAAATTTTCTCAAGGAGTTCAAGGACCATGACCTTATCAGCAGCCTGGGAATACTGCACAGGTTCTTTTATACCGGCCTTGGATACGAGCAGTCGGTGAAGGACATAGAATACGAGTATCATGAAGCGAAAAAGAAGATAAAGACGATGATTAAGAAAAATTCAGCCTACAAACTAAAGAAAGCAGTCTACGCCTAGGTTGCAGGCTTTAAGGATGGTCGCCTGCGAACCATCACATTAACGCGATTGTCTCCCTTTTGCCTTTGTGCTTTGGCATACTGAGGTTGTGCGGCAAAAGAATAAACCGTTTCCCGTTGGGGTGAGTCGAACACCCAACCTGTCGGTATCCAGCAATGCTAGGCAATGCTAGTTTCAAAACTACAGCCGACCGCTCTGCCTTTGAGCTACAACGGGACATAATGATTGTTCAGTTAAGATTAATATTAGTAGCTATTTGTTCTACACGAGGGGAAATTATACGAATGTATAAACATAGTATAAAAATGGGGCATCCCAATCAATAGCATCAGAATTGCACGGCAGATGATGTAAAATGGCAATACTAAAGATAAAAGACACAAGGGCCGAGGCATACTCAAAGGCAATGGTATCGATTGCACACAACCTTGCAAGTGAGCATCTGCTTGATGATACCTATGTAGTTTCAAGAGAGCGCATCAGCGGCTTTTCAATACAATTTGCGATATTCGATCGGATAAAGGACACTGCAATACTTCCAGGACAAATCCTTGAAAAAGAAGAGATTGATCTCAAATCTATCCAGCAACCGGGGGAGTATAGGCCAGTGCTTATACTTACTGAGAGAAGGGACGGGACCGCCATTGTCTCTGTGCCAACGGAGCTCATGTACGCCAAGAACCAGATAGAAAGGATAAATGAGATAACCTACAAGGCGCTAAGGGAGCGAAAGATCAGATACATGTCACTCTAGGAATTATACGAATCCATAAAGCTGATATAAAAACCCCTAATCCTCTAGTTCTCGGAAGGGGAGTGTAGGAATGTCGCAACTAAACACAAAGCAGCCAGAGGCAAAGAAGAGGGACGTGGTCGCGATAGTGGAAAATGCGATTACAAACATCTGCGATTCAAAACACGATAAAATTATGGGTGTAGCACTGATAAGCCGGCTTCAGGACTCAAGCGGCATCATGACACTGTGCCTTGTTGACAGCAGGGAGCACGAAGAGATACAAACACCTCAGAATTCCCTCCCACTCAAAGATGTGCTGCTCAAGGTTGTGTGCAGGACCGACATGCTCGAGATCGTAAAGACAAGTAAGAGGAGCGACGAGTTCGTGAAGGAATTCCACCTCGAGGTGGGCAGGCTTGACAAGAGCTTTGCGAACATGAGTGCCTACAACGCGCAGCGAGCGTTTGCACATCCAATTCCGCTGATGCAAAACATCAAGCCAGAAAAAGAGGTGCGCGCAGCGTTAGCAAGTTTTACTCGCGGCGACAACCTTGACGAAGCGATAAACTATGCGGTGGACACTATGGTCGGCATGGGAATTTTCACTCCGCATATAGGCACACCAAAGGCGTTCACGGAAAGTGGCGGGCTGAGCTGGAGGATAAATGAGCAGGCGTACATGAGAACCCAAGAGGAAATAGACACGATCCTTGCAGACCCGGACATTCGAGTTGAGTCAAGCCAGATAGATGTGAGAGGCATAATCCAAAAGTACCTGGGCGCTACTACTGCCAATGCGATAGTTGAGAGGGACGGGAGCCTTGTGAAGATGTTCACTGACGATAAGCAGGGAAGGATATTTGCCGCGCTGGTGAGGCACAGGCTTGGATCGTGGAGGTTCGGAGCAATAAATCAGATTGAACTTGAGCCGAACAACGGTGTGTAGATGAGCTTCGGGAACAAGATATGGAACGAGAGGATCGCAAAGAGCGCGCTAGAGTTAAACATCGATGCGTCGGTCTCGAATGTTCTCATACTTGCCAAGAATTCGATGTACTCAAACGCATTCCAAAAGGATCTGGTGATAGTCAAGTCAAAAACGCAGCGGAGCATCAACTGGGTTATCGCAGAATACACAGATAAGGAGGGGCTCTCAGAGCTCCTTTCAACACTTAAGAGGCAGGATAAATCCAATGCGCTTGTGGATGAAGAGCATTTCAAACTCTTCCTTGACTATTTCCCGCAGGAATATCGGCCCATAACATGGATCAGGGTCGATAGGGATGATCAGGGCAAGCTTGCCTGCAATATAGACAACGCCAATCCCCACCTCAGACTCAAGCACATGGCGCTTTCGGAGCTGATGATTCTAGAACATCTTTATTCGATGCAGCGCCAAGAAGAAGAGAGGGCAATGAACATGCAGCAGATATCGGAGATATTTGTAGACTGACTTGTTAGCAAATTCTAATCCTACGTCAGAAGGTTTAAATTGTCGACTTTCATAATACGCTTATGCCAGAGAAAGCGACTGATGGCAAGGTTAGTGGAGATACCGCACCTAAAACCCCCAAGGTGACCTTTGGCAAGCGCCCAGCCCCGAAGAATGCAGAAAAGGCATACAAGGCCACTCCTCTTTACTTCTACAAGTTCAAGGACATGCTCCGCCAGCTCGTCTCGCAGCAAAACTTCCCAGATGCTGTCGCAGCGGTGTTCGCACTAGCGGCAGTCGCAAGCGCGCTTCCGCTCTTTCCGCTCCCGTTCCTTGCTGTTATGCTCGTGCTCACATTCGTTATAACCCTTCTCCAGCCTGCGGTGGGGTTGATTGTGCTCTTGTTCGAGACCTTCCCAATGTTTCTCTACCAGATTCCGCTTGTCGCCTGGCTCTTCACGCTCTTCATGAGCATCTCGCTCTTTGCCGGCTTTAGGCACTATCGCTCGATAATATTCATCTACGCACTTCTTGCGCTCCCGTTCTCGCCATTTGGCTGGATACTTGAGCTGCCGGTATTCGTGATAACAATACTAACCATAGGGCTCAAGCGAGGGGCCATCGCAGCGCTTGTCACAGTCCTTGTGGTCTCAATGTCCTCAGGGCTAGCAGGGCTGCAAAACACCGGCAGTATAGCATTCAACTTCGTCGAGCCATTTGCTGCTGTTACAACTGCAGGAGTGAACCTTTACACGGTTCCAAATCAAATAGGGCCGATGCTTCTAAGCTTCCCGCCAGCATTTTCCGGCGCTGTGACGATATTCACAAGCTTTGCCGTGGCAGAAAAGATCTTCTCAGGACTCTCGCTTGCATTCGGCGCCGTAATAGACAACTTCGCTCTTGTGCTACTGCAGATGTTAGTCTGGGTCTTTGTAGCATTCGTGATAAGCAACTACGCTGTCAAGAGCAGGTCCAAGTACAAGGGAACCGAGGCAAGCCTTTTCGCGATAATGATCCCGGTGACTTACATCGGATTATCTTACCTCACAGGCCTGCAGTTCAACCCGCTTGTCATAATCGGTTTCATAATAACGCCTCCGATACTCCTCGCACTCGAGTTCAACGACATAACCGTCGTCAGGGCGCTAGAGGTGATGAAGCAGGATTTCAGGGGGAAGTTCGGATCGGTTTTCGAGGACCTCACAACAGGAACAAAAGAGACGCTCGATGATGTGGCTAATTATGATGATGTGAAAAAGGAGCTCAAGGAAGCGGTTCTTGCACCTATAGAGAAACGAGAACTCGCAGGAGCATACAACATAAAACCGCCAAAGGGAATTCTCCTCTTTGGTCCGCCTGGAACCGGTAAGACTTATCTGATGAGAGCACTTGCAAACGAACTGCGCGCAGGATTCTTCTACATAAAAGCCTCGCAGATCCTCTCCCCATATCCGGGCCAGAGCGCGCAGACAATAGAGAGAATGTTTACTATTGCAAAGAAGCACACTCCAGCGATTCTATTCTTCGACGAGATAGACAACATAGCAAGCAACAGGGAGATACAAGAGAGCGAGACGGGCAGACAGATTCTCTCCACCCTACTAAGCGAGATGGACGGATTCCAGAAAATTGACGGGGTAGTCATAGTTGGCGCGACCAACGTGCCGCAGTTCTTAGATCCAAGCATCATGAGGCCTGGAAGGTTTGACAAGATCCTCTACATACCACTGCCGAACGCGCAGGGAAGAAAGAAGATAATGCAATACTACTTCAAGAAACTCCCGATAGTCCAAGACATTGACTATGAAAAGCTTGCTGCAATCACCGACAGATATTCCGGCGCAGACATCAAGACGCTATCGGAGAATGTGGCCAGGGAAGCCGCGGAGGATTCGACAGGAAAGGGCAAGGTGCTCAAGATATCGATGGCGGACATTGTCAAGATGATCAAGATGACAAAGCCGTCGAGTTCGCTTGCGCAGATAGACAAGTACAACCAGTTCAAGGTAGACTATGAGAGAAGAACGCATCAGTCTCCTCCTGAGGATATTGCAAACAAGATAACAACCGCTGACGTGATCGGTCTAGACGAGGCCAAGAAGGCTCTTCACGAAGCTGTCGAGGTTCCGATACTGCATCCTGAACTTCTAAAGAAATACGACATTAAAAACATCAAGGGAATCCTGCTCTTCGGCCCTCCAGGAACAGGTAAGACGATGCTTATGCGCGCAGTCACCAGCGAACTTGGCGATGTTCATCTCATCACATTATCTGGAAATGAGATAAGCAAGTACGGCCCAGAGCGAGCAATAGAATCTATACGCCAGACTTTCGATCGGGCCAAGGAGAACGCCCCTGCGATAGTATTCATCGATGAGATCGATGCGGTCGTGCCATCAAGGGATTCGGCAACAGAGAAGGGAGTTCAGTTCACAGGAGAGTTCCTCGAACAGCTCGATGGATTGAAATCAGAATACAACATAGTCATGGTGGCGACAACAAACAGGCCAGATGCGCTCGATCCGGCACTGTTGCGACCAGGAAGAATAGACAAGATAATCTACGTCGGTCCTCCTAGCAGAGATGACAGGTTACAGATATTCAAGAACAACATGGCCAAGGTGCCGCACAACGAGGAGATCAACTTCGAGAAGCTCGCGGATGTGACTCAGGGATACACCGGCGCAGACATAGCTAACATCTGCAGGCAGGCGAAGATGAATGCGCTAGAGCAGAGCATAAGGTCGGCCGAGGAAGAGGGAATATCAACAGATGAACTGCTCAAGATAATACAGAGCAACAAGCCATCGGCGCCAAGCCTGGTGGTCGGAAGATACCTATCATTCCTTGCCAAGTACGGGCAGAGATAGTTATTTCTGCAGCCTGCTCCTGAGACTCTCATTCACAAGTATCCTTCCCGATTCGTTTACATAAAGTTCCTTCTTACCCACAGCTTCCTTGACGATCGCAAATTCTATTTTCACCACATCGCCCGGATGTGCAGCGGCTATGTCACGCACCGCATTGCCGATCGCCGAGACTCCAAGCTGGTTGATTCCATCGGTTATTGTGAAGCTGCACGAATCGCTGTCTCTGTTTGCCGAGAAGATAGAATGCTTTATCGGGCCTATAGACACCACCTTGCCCAAAACATCAACTTCCTTCCTGTCGTCTATTAGATTGAAGTCGTTTATCCCGGTATTGGCACGCTTAAGCACTTCAATAGCAGACTGAGAAATGCTTGCCAGCTCAAAGCCGTTGTAACCTCTCTTCACAACTGCCCTATTCACAAGTATCCTATCACCGCGCTCTATCGGGATAGATGTGGCAAGCTCAGCCTTCTCGCGAAAGAGGATAAGGCGTGCGTTCTCTCCTTGGGTACCGAGAACAATCATTCTAATCATGATGTCCGCCCCGTTTATCTCCACCTCCTTTTTGTTGTATACCCTATAGACTGTCTCCTCAATATCCACCAGTGTTTCAATCCTTATCTTTTCAAGTATCAGCTGGTTCACAGTTGTCAAAATTGGCTTTGCGCCACCAACATCTTTCTCCTCTGAGTTCTGTGCTGTTGATTTCTCCTGTGCAATTTTTGCCGCAGTTGTCTTGTCAATGAGTCCGAAATGCTCGTCAATAACCTCTTGGGCCGTCACCATCAAATCATCAAATTACTAGCGCACTTGCAGCATTGGCCAAAGCCATCACGATGTTTGGATAGACTCCAAACAGCAAAACAAGCAGAGTGCAAATCACAAACACAAACTTCAGATTTCCCTTTACCCTTATATGCTCTGCGCCAATCTTGTTGGTGTACATCGCAGATATTATCTTGAAGAAGTAGTAGACAGATATGATGCTTCCAATTATTCCGATGATCGCAAGTGGCAGCATGCCGTTGTAGACCGCGCTTGAGAAGATGAGGAATTTGCCGATGAATCCCATGGTCAATGGCGTTCCCACAAGTCCAAGGAGCAGAATGGCAAAGCAGAATGCTGTTATGCTGCTCTCCTTGTGCAGCCCTATGTAATCGCCTATCTCATTTCTGTTCTTGCTCTCCATAAATAATACTACGGCCATAGCGCCGATGAACATGAGCATATGAGCAAAGATCTGGAAGAGCGATGCCGATATCGAATAGCTTGTTGCCGCAGCAATTCCTATCGCAATGTATCCCGCCTGCGCGATGGATGAATATGCTAGCATTCTCTTGACATTCTTCTGCGCAAGAGCGGCGAGGTTGCCGTACAGAATTGTTATCACCGCAAGCGCATAAAGTATTTCGACAAAGAGCTGCTTGTCAGCCGCAAAAAGGAAGAAGAGGATCTCAATGAGTGCAAGGAATCCCACCTTTTTGTTTATTCCGCCTATCATGGCAGTCACATAAGTGGTCGCACCCTGATACACGTCAGGAACCCAGAGATTGAACGGGAAGAGCGCAGCCTCAAATCCAAGCGCGGCAATCATGATTGCAAGCGCAACAACAATCAATCCACTTATGGCTGTGACGTTCTGAAGCACTATGCTCCCTGTTGCGCCGTAGACAAGCACCATTCCAAATGAGAAGAGTGCAACGGCAACAGATGCAAGTATGAAGAGCTTTACGCTTGCCTCTATTGCAATCTTCCTGCTCAATAGCACAGCGAATATCGTCGGTATGCTCACAAGTTCAAGCCCTATGAATATCGCCACTGTGGAGTTTGCGAATGCGACAAGATACATTCCCATAAGGGCAAAACTGCTCAAGAGCGCAAAATTGGAATAATGAATGTCCTTTGCATAGCCAAGTATGTTCACAAGCAGCATCCCCACCGTAAAAATCAGTGCGAAGTACAGCGAGAAAGCGTCTATCTTTATTAGATTTACAACCGTGTAACTCGCGTTGGAAAAGATTAGGATGGTTATCATCGCGCCCATCAAAAGCAAAATCAGTGCAGTCAATGCAAACTGCAGTTTTATCTTCTTTCCAATTATGCACACAAGATTGGAGAGCACAAGCACAGCTGTCAGCGCTGCAAAGTAGTAAAAGAGGGGAACGGACGTTATTGATGGAATTGCAAAATTGATCATGTAAACACCACGAATACCACTATTATCGCAAGCCCTATCATCGTTGCAATTGCATACGCATTCACCGACCCTGTCTCTATCCTTCTTACAACTCCGCCAAATGCGCTCACAAGCCTGCCGAATGAATCAAAGATGTGATTTAATTCCGAGTCGAAGTACTCGAATACAGATGCGATATGATATCCAAAGCTCGCAACATAATGATAGAACCCGTCGAATAAAAGTGTGTTCCCCAGAAGATTATTTACAACCCTGAGCTTTGGATGTTCTTTGTACTGTCTTTTGTAGAACAAGAAATACGCTGCGACTATTCCTAGAAGGACCAATCCGGTCTCAATCGCTGCGTCGTTTATTCCCAAACCTACCGGCAAACCTGTGCCTGTTAGTGTTGCGGCGACATAAGCCCCAATAAGGCAAAGCGCAGCAAGAATTACTACCGGTATTGTCATAGATCTTGGAAGCGAATCATAACTCAAGGAGAGCCTGCTCTCTATTCCCTTGTTGAGTACCTTCTTGGCAGGCATGAAGAACCATCTTGCAATCATTATGCTCACCATCAGGTCGACAAAGAGCATGAATCCGTAAGTATACACGCTTGTAGATGCACTTTCTAGGCCGACATTTGCAAAGAACCCGTTGAACGGGACAAAGCCCGCCAAGGCTAGCACCCCAAAGAGACCGCTTATCAAAAGTATCCTGTTTCTTCCCGCATTCCTCATCTCCGTTATGTTTTCTGTTTTGTTTGCCTTCATCAGGTTGCCTGCGTAGAAGAAGAGTAGCGCCTTGTAGAATGTCTGCGCAATGAAGAAGTAAAGGGCCGCAGAATAGGCCCCTATTCCGATTGCAAACATCATCAATCCCAATTCTTCAACTGTCGAATACGCAAGTATCCTCTTTATGTGGGTTCCAACTATCGCATTGGATATCCCTATCAGCGCAGTGACTCCGCCAAAGATTGCGATTATCGGCATAAGCCTTGTGCTCTCAAAGAGCGGGAAGAGAATTATAAGAAGGAAAACTCCCGCCTTTACCATGGTGGATGAATGCAGGAATGCGGATACCGGTGTAGGCCCCTCCATGGCAGATGAGAGCCACTCTTGGAAAGGAAACTGCGCCGATTTTGTGAATGCAGCAACCAAAACCAGAACAAGTGCAGCAAGAACAGGTGCTCCTATAGCAGAAGATCCCGCCATTGCTATTAATGCGGTGAAGTCGAGTGTGCCGTAAGTCACAAAGAAGATAACAATTGCGGCCAGAAGTGCAATATCGCCGATAAGAATTATTGTTATCGTCTTTCTCGCAGCATGGTTTGCGTTTTCTTTGTAATTCCAAAACCCAATCAGAAGATAACTGGTAACGCTAAGGAACTCCCATGCGATGAAAAGGGTGATGAAGTTCCCTGCGATAGAAAAGGCAAGCATCGCAGCTTGGAATGCGAGAATCTCTATGTAGAACCGCCTGTTCTCAGACATGACATCCATGAAACCAAATGAGTAGAGGACCACGAGCGGTCCGATGATTGAGATCAAAGTGAAGAGAACAAAGTTTGGAGTGCCCAACAGAGTTGTTATCAGGAACTTCACGCCATTTACGCTAAACCAGGTAATGTTCTGACTGCCGCTGCCAAGAAACGGTATGAACAGAAGCGGTGTAAGCGATCCAATGAGCGCGATGATCTTTATCAGCCGCGATTCGCGCTTGAGCAATGCTATCAATAGTATTGAAACGAGCAACGGGACTATACTTATTAATGGAAACATCTCAACCCTTCATCTGCATCAGTTTCTTCAAGTCAAAGTCTGCGACCTTGCTCTTCATGTAAACGTAAAACGCAACCAATCCGATTATTTCAGTGCTGGCCACAGCCCACAGGCTCAAAAGTATCAAAAAGAAAGAGCCGCCTGTGATAGTCGAATAATCGAAGAATGCGGTAAGTAATGTCATGCTGCCTGCGAATATTATCTCTATAGACAGAATCGTTATTATGAAATGCCTGCTGCCAACCGTTCCAGCAAGCCCGATTGCTAAGAAAGCGCCTCCAATCACTGCAAAATCATACAAAGGCAACATCAAACCACCATCTTAACCGCCCGCTTTATCAGCATTATGCTCCCTATAGCGACAGCGAACGTCAGGAACACTATTGCACCTATCAATCCAAAACCAGAGCCGATAGCAAGCCCTATCTCCTGGCTAATATTCGGAATACTCACGAATGTCTGGCCAGAGTTAATTCCTATTGCATATGTCAATATCGCGCCGAGCACAACCGCCGCGATTCCAAACTTAATCAGACTAACATGACCAAAGTTTATGGGCTTATCAGTTGCTACTGCAACCACAAGGTATGTTGATAATCCCCCGACGAGTACCAGCAGCTGGAAGAGGGCAACAAGATTCTGTCCAAGAAGCAGCATGAACCCGGCTACAATTGCAAAAAGGATCGCAAGAGAGATCGCAGACTTGAAAAGGCTCTTCTGGCGAAGAAGCGAAATTGCGGCGACAATCCCTATTATCGCAAGCAATACAAAGAGCGCAAGTTCAAGCAAATACTCACTCCAGTTCTTCAGGCCGCTTTATGAGGCTCCTTCGATCGTACGCCTCCAGGTCGTTGTTCTTTGTAAGCACAAGGCACTTTGTCGGGCATACCTCCTCACACAGCGCGCAGAATAGGCATCTCTCAAGATTGATCTGAGGAAAGAGCTTCGGCCCACGTTCGGTATCTGCATCGACCATCACTATTGTCTGGTTCGGGCAGATTCGCGCGCATGCGCTGCAGTTTATGCACGTTTTCATGTCGAGTCTGTGGATTCCGCGGTAATTGTCAGGAAGCGCCTGCTTTTCATCAGGATAATCAAGGGTGAATCTGCTCTCAAGAGCCTTCTTTGCAGTCTCTACCATCGGGTTCGACATGCTATCAATATCAGTTCTTATGATAGATATTTATAGCCTAGCAAGCTTCGCAAATCTGACTAATTATGTCATAAACGAAGAGGTATATAACAAATAAATACCCCTAAACAAAATTTACATAGGGAAAAATGGCATCAACAATTAAAAGTAAAGATCTCAATCTCACTGATGCAGCTTATATTAAAAAATGCATCAAAAACAAGTGGACAAATGGCCTAGCCCGTTTGCTCATAGAGAAACCCGAACTTTTTGATAGGTTACCTTTGCAGGAACTCAACAATATTCTATCGTGTTCAAGAAGCATAAGACCAAAAACAGAATTTCTTAAAGGAGTCTTCTATCTAGCTGACGGATTTGAGAACCTTGCACGAAGAGGCCATGTTCCGCAAGAAGTTAGAAGCAGAAGAATCAACAGAGATTATGGGAAGTATGATACACACTATAATCGCGGGGAAAGCACCGCACATTGTTTGGTAAACGACAGCATTTGGTTCTACAAAAAGGAGAAGAACGGAAAAGAAGTTGAAATGCCTAAAGATGCAGCAATTCTGAAACTTCTCTCCATGCCAAATATTAATGAAATATTAATTATGCAGGATAAAGTTACAGGGGCAAGTGTAGTAGATGTATTGAGTCTTGAGTCGCCTGCAGTATGCGAGTCCTTTATATCTCTTTCAAATGCAGAAAATCTCCTTCTGAATTCCATATATCCGAATACAAACAAAAATAAAACCCTCGGTTTTGTGGATAAAGCCCCATTAACTGCAATAATGACAATGTTATCTTTTCCAAACGCAGACAAATTGCTTAAGCAAACGGATAAATATGGAGATAGTGTGATCGGTGAGTTGCTTGCTCCAAGCATGCAGAATCGAGAAGAAGATATTCCTACTCATCAAATGAAGGTAAAGGCGTTAGCTGTGCTTGGAAAAGTAAAAAAAGCGGAAGAAGAACTAACCAGGTTAATTTTCTCACATCTAGGGGACCTTAGGGTTTTCGGAACAAAAGGTAGCAGAAATTATCACGGAACCCTTGGCGATAAAATAATCGAGCTTACACTCTCCGGCAAACGAGAATATCCAAACCTGAATATATTGTATGAGGCACTTGTAAAATACACCAAACTCGAAACAGAGGTAATCGAGAGGCTAATTCACTACATAAAAAACGCAGACACGAATGTTGAGAAGGCTTCCCCAGCAAGATGTATCACTTATTCTCAGAATATTGAGTATTCCGGAAATGAATCAACAAGGAAGGAAGCATTAACAATATTGAACACTGTTTTTAAAAAAGCCCAAAACCTTTCCGATGCCCTGGAACTATTTCCTCTAGTTATGGAATTCAAAGACTCAAAAATTCCGATTACCAAAAATGACAAAATATACATCCTTTGCTCCGAAAATCCAAAAAAGGCATTAGCTGAATCCATAACAGCGAGAATAAAAAGGGTTTTCACCGCAGAAGTAAAAAGTGACGAAGGCAAACTTTCTTTATCAAAAGATGACTTTATTATCAATGTATTTTCCTACTTAAAGAGATATAATGGAAATGCTAAAGAACTACTTAAAAATGTCGTGAAGCTTTACATGGAGGGCGGAACTAAAGCATTCAGAGAATTTAAATTCAATGGTCACCAACTTGCTAATGAACAATTGGGAAGTTTAGTGATGATTAAGGAGAAACTAATGTCCCTTGACAGCACAGCAGTCCAATACATGAGTAGCGGAATGGTATATGCGGAATCCTTCGAAACCGTAATGATGAACTATAGGCAGCATAAATACAAGTTAACAAATGTACTTAAGACACTTGCAGATGAAATGGAATTACATGAATCTGAATTGGCAAAGCTTGCAAACTCCACAACAGATAAACAGTTGGCAAGCTTAATAAATCAAAAAATACAGAAGCAATGAAACATACAAGATTCGACGGCAAAGACGAAGCACTTAAAAGAAAAGCTATATGGATGCTTAACTTAATTAAAGCTTCAGAATATATTGATTATTTTGAGGCAATCTCTAGTGATATAGCACGAATAAAAGCATACGACCAAGAGGCTCAGGTAAATGCACTACTTACATTGTCTGCAAGAGTAAGAAGCGAGGAGGGTAGGAGCTGTACTGAGTGCATGAGAGCTTTATTGGATTATTCAGACAAGAAAGAATCAGGGGCAAGACTCGCAATAGAGCCAGCAATTTCTCTTCTATCTACACTTAATAAATACAACAAAAAAGTTGAAAAGTCTTTGATAAATGCGCAGATAACATTTGATCCAAGTATTTTATTGACTTTTGGTGATTATGGCTCCAGCGGAAAGGGAAACTGCCAGAAAAGCACACGCCTTGACGGATTAAATCAATCGATAATGAGCATGGTTGTTGATGCTAACCAGTTCATGATAATGTTTACTAAAGCTGACGGAGACAAACCAATAGGTTTGATGCAACTCCATCTACTTGAAAGCCAGGAGAAGGGACCTCTATTTTTATTAGAAAAGCCGTACACCAATGAACCTAACAAAGAAAGCGGCATGAAGGAAGCAGCAAAATTGTTGGCACTTAAGATAAAGGTGCAGACCGGAATCGATTGTTATACCTATGGCGAAGAAGGCCAAAAAATATCAGTCAAGGTGCCAAAATCTTACGTTGAAAGATACATAGACTTCATAGGGAACTTAATCGGTGAATCAGAACAGTATCATGAACTTTTCATTTCTAATATAACCGCAATCTATGATCTTAAAAGGTAGATTTATTCCAATTTCACTCTACCGATATATCTGCGTTGTTTTTTACTTACTATTGTATATCTGAGCCTAAAATTCACTAGATAACCCCTGTTATCAGCAAGTAGCCCCAAAGCAGGTTTATGATTGCCAACGGAACAAGCCAGAGCCATCCCAATCTCAATATCCTGTCAAGTCTCATCCTAGGTGTTGTTGCCCTAAGCACCACTATGAACACAGCGACTATCAGTACTTTTATCCCTAACCATAGATACGAAGGAAGTATTGGGCCGTTCCATCCGCCCAGAAAAAGTATAGTCACAAGTAGACTACCAAGAAACACCCTTGTGTAGTCGATGAAAAGCGATATCGCATAGAGTGGAGCTCCCACATCGGTGAGCCAACCAGCAATCAGTTCAGAATCCGCCTCTCTCAAATCAAATGGCGGTCTCTCAAGTTCGGCAACAAGAGCAATGAAAAACACCACGAAGCCTAGCGGCATGAGCACGATGTACCACAGGCCTGACTGCGCGCTCACAATTTGCGTGAAGCTAAAGCTCTTGGCCAAAACAACGATACTTGCTATCACTATGAAGAGGGGAATCTCATAGCTGATGAGCAGCATTACAGATCTCTGCGCGCTTATCGATGAGAACTTGTTCCCGCTCGCCCATCCAGCGATGAATATTAGTATCGGGACAAATGAGATCAAAACGAATGCGGCAAGCAGTCCAAGGCTGAGGTCGATTCCTACCAGTCCCGGTCCTAGCGGGAGTATCTCGACTATGAATGCGAATATTGCAGCGACTATCGGCAGGCTTGCAAGAAACAACAGCCTGTTCGCATTAGCCGGAATTATGTTCTCCTTTGCAAACAGCTTTATGAAATCTGCAGCATTCTGCAGCAACCCATACTTGCCGACCTTTGTCGGCCCGTGCCTCAGATGAATCCGCGCTACCAACTTTCTCTCTATCCATCCGAATATGTAGTCGAAAATAGTTATGATTATCATGACTACTATTCCGAATATCAAGGCCATGATGGCTGCGTTTAGTATCGGATTTATGCCACTGAGCCCGATTGAACTCTCTATGCCAGTTATAATATCCTGAAAAGCCATCAAATCATCTGTCTACATCCGCCATTACCGTATCAACGCTTGCGAGTATCGGGAAGAGGTCTTGTAGCCTGTGTCCTTCCGGAAGATGCTGCAGTACAGAAGTATTGATGAATGAAGGTGCGCGGATTGAAAGCCTGTAAGGTCTTTGTCCTTCTGTCACCATGTACATCATTCCCTCGCCCCGCGGAAGTTCCCTCTTCACGATGACCTCTTTCTCTTTTGGCAATGGGCCGATCAGCCTTATCGGCATACCTATCGCATCCCCTTCGGGAATCTCATGAAGCGCCTCCCTCACCAATCTTATGCTCTCCTTCATCTCGTTTATCCTGACCTTGTACCTTGCAAAGCAATCGCCAGTAGTCTCAAACTTGGTCGTGAAATGAAGTTTTTTGTATAGATAATATGGATATGCCTCTCGCACATCGAATTCAACTCCGGAGCCTCTGAGCGTTGGGCCGGTTACTCCCAAACTAATTGCTTCCTCCCTGCTCATCACTCCGATCTTCTTCATCCTCTCCATGAAAATCGGGTTTGATTCCAGATATTCTTCGTACTCTCCGATTCTGTGTGCAAGATAATCCAGCACTTTGTATGCGTGGTTGGCAAAACCCGGTGCCATGTCCCTGTTGAGGCCGCCCAGTCTCATGTTCACGTAGAACATCCTTCCGCCTGTCGCCTCCTCCATCAGATTGAGGATTATATCCCTATCCTTGAAACACCACATGAATATGCTAAAGAGTTGGCCGATGTCGTTTATCGCGGTCCCGAGCCACAGAAGGTGGCTTGCTATCCTCTGAAGCTCGAGCTGTATGACTCTAACATACTGCGCCCTCTCCTTGACCGGTATTCCAAGCGCAGCCTCTATTGTGGCAACGTAAAGTTCATCGTAAGATATCGGCGCAACGTAATCAAGCTTTTCCATGTAAGAGGGACTCTGCATGTACATCCTTGTCTCAACGAGCTTCTCCACTCCTCTGTGTAGAAAGCCGATGTGAGGTTCCACTCTCTTCACTGTATCGCCATCAAGAGTCACCACAAGTCGCAGCACTCCGTGCGTGCTAGGGTGAACAGGACCTATGTTTATTTTCGTCTCTCCCAAATGATCACATGAATGGTTTGTTTATCTTGATTGTGCGCTGCTTGTCATCCTTTCCATCGCCTTCTTTTGGATCATCTTTGTATTTGTCAGCCCACTTCACGACATCCTTCATCCCTTCGTAAGGCTTGCTCCATACGAATTTCTTGAGCATCGGAGGATCCTTTCCATCCCACTTCTCAAGCAGAAGCCGTTTCGCATTTCTACCGTTGATCTTTATACCGAACATCTCGCTGAGTTCTCTTTCATACCAATCTGCTGCAAGGTATAGGTCGATTACAGTTTTGACTGTTGGATTCTTTGTTGGAAGATCAGCCCTTACAACTTCTTCATCGCTGTTCTCAATGTTCCTGATGAAGTAAAGCACCTCAAGGTGGTCGTTGTAGTCCACTGCTGTGATTTTGGTGAGATACTTGTAACCCTCATTGTACTTTTGCTCAATGGTTTCCTTGAGCTTCTCAGACTTTATTTTCAACAATCTTACCACCAATCTTCTCCTGCAATTTCATCAGAGCCCCGAAAAGGTTTTCGGGCCTAGGGGGGCATCCCGCAACGTATATATCGACAGGAAGGACCTGGTCGATTCCCTTGATTATATTGTAGCTCTCCCACCAAGGGCCTCCGCATGTTGCGCACTCTCCGTACGCTATAACATATCTTGGTTCTGCCATCTGTTCGTAGAGCCTCTTTACTTCCGGTATCATCGCCTTTGTCACCCAACCTGCCACAATCATCACATCAGTCTGACGTGGGGTTCCCCTGAAAAGCAGATATCCGCCGCGCTCCGCATCAACCCTTGCCGATCCAAAATCAAGCAGTTCCATGGCGCAGCACGCAAGCCCGAATTGCATAGGCCAGAGCGAATTCTTTCTTCCCCATGTTACTGTGCCGCTCGCAATCGCCTTTGTCACATCCGAGAGCTTTGCAAAGACTGCATTTACGGGAAGCTTTCTGCCCTTGAGCGAATCCACTGCAAGCTTGTCCATCTCCTGCTTTGCGTTCATGAACTGTTCTTCACTGTACGGTTTATCTTCCATAAACTTCACCATCCTTTGAATGCGCAATGCCGAGCGCAAGTGCGCTGAGAACGAATGCCATTACCGATATTCCTATTATCGCAAAGCTTATGTTCTGCGATATTTTCGATGAGACGCTCGCCCACGCGATTAAAACCACAACCACCATCTCAAATCCCAAGTAGAGAGGGAAGTAGTGCAGGTATTCATTGGTCACGTCCTTGTTTGTGCCGATAGGAACCTCTGCGCTTTCGTAATTTTGCAGCTTAACTGGGTTCTGCCTTGTCCTTGCGCCGAGCAGTTTTGCGAGAAGAAGCATGCTAAGGGGAACGAAGAGAGCTATAGCCCCAAAAACAGCAAGAGTGACAAAGCCGTAAGCCATGGTCGTATTGCGAAATAAGAATTATTATACCTTAGCAGGCTTTGGGCGCACGAGCTGCACCAATTCGAGTGCAGGTTCGGTTCTGGCGAGTTCAACCATCGCGGATTTCTGGTTATTGCCCGCAAGCTCCTCAGGTGTTTCATCCATCCTGTTCTTTATTTTTAGATTAGCCTTATTTATTCTAAGCGCAACAAAAGCCTCCTCATTTTCTGCTGCAAGGGCCACATGCGCCGGAGTGTTGTGCAAATTGTCTCCTGCGTTCACCCTCAGGCCAAACTCGTTTATAGCAATGTCGATAACCCTTCCCACTCCTTTCTTTCTTATCCTCGCAAGCAGGTGAAGCAGTGTTTGATGGCCCTTATTCCTGTCATTCGGCCACACGAGCTCGGTAAGTTTTGCCCGTACTTCAGAATCAGGAATTATTCCATTGTCCAACTTCTCGTTGAACCATGATGCTACTATTTCCACCCTGTGCTTTTGATGAACCTTTTCAGACTTTTCAAGCACACCCACAGTATCCCCGATTAGAGTTCATTCTAAAACTATTTATACATAGTAGGGCATACATATTAGTGAAAATTCACCCTGTGTGAACGCTAATTGTTGTTTGGATGGAACTAACGCAGCAGGCAAAGCAGGCAATAGAGCACGGCACGATAAAGATAAGAGTAAAGAGATCCGGCATGTACCAGCAGCTCACCTTCACCATAAAGAAGGCGGATACCGGCAACATCAGCTTCGTAGAGCTCTTCACAGAGAGGATAATAGACACTTCCGAGCTTCTTAGGATGGCGACAGAGATTGGACTTCCGATTGAGGCCCCGAACGGAAAGGCATTCCCGAAAGGGACGTCGGCACAGGATTTCTCAAGCCTTTGCGAGCTTGTCCACTAACTCTTTCTTCCCATAATGCAAGATGCGCATACTCCGCGGGTTGCGGTATAATGCTCGCTGCACACATGCTTTCCGCACATGCTGCACACGTGCTTTGCCGGCTTTCCGCAGATGTGGCATAGGGTTGTTATGTCGCTCATTTCTTCTCCTCTTTCTTTTCTACCGAACCAAAGTCTATAGCGTTTCCTATCAGGCTCTTGGCGCGAGCAAGCGAATAAGGACGAGAGCCCTTCTTCTTTGCGTAGCTCACCTGATATCTGACATAAGATTCTGTTATATCTGTCTGCGGGTTCATTGTCTTGCACTTCTCGATGTACTCCATTATGGCGGCGACAGCCTGGTCAACGTCTAGGTTCTTTACATTCGCAAAGTAAGGCGCAAGAATCAGGTTGACAGCTCGGTGCCTAAAGTCTGGAAGAGGAATCTCGATCAATTTCGCAATCCACTCATAGCCCGATGCACCTGTGAGAGCATTTGGATTTATCTTTGGTTTAGGAACGCTTATTTTCTTCGCAGCATCAACAATCTCCTGCGGAAGGTAGCGCTGCTCAATCGGAAGGCCCTTCAAAATGTTTCTTTTTACTCCTTCCTCAAAGATTCTAATGATCTTGTTCCTTGCAAGAGATACAATCCCTTTGTCGAGCTGCTGTTGTATTAAAGAATAATCCTTGTTGCCCTTGGGTTCAACGTTCAAATATTCGTAGAACGGAAGTTCAAACATCTCTCCCTTTATTTTGTAGTTTATGCCCAGCTCCTTTCCCAGTTTCTCCATGTTCTGTTTGGTGTCCTTGTCGAGAGCCTGTCCCGCTCTCTTTGCTTCAGCTATCGCATATTTTCCTACAAGAAATGAATTGATTGGAGTGTTCCCTACAGCGCTCACAAGCATTCTTGCATAGACATAGCTGACAAGATAAGTGAGCTTCATCTCGCTGCTGTTAGTCTGGGTGAAAGGTATTTCAAGAGAATTGAACGCCTGTCCAATTCTTATCAGACCAGCGTTCAGATACTTCTGCTCAATCTTCTCACTTGTGATTGATGCAATAATCTCCTTTGCCTCCAAAGAAAATGGATACTTATAGGCAAAGTCGAGCTTTGCCTCGTCAATTTGCATAATCTGATTAGTCCGATTACCTATAAATGCTTTCAAGGAGGTTGCAAAATCACAAAAACTTCTGTTAAAAACGAAGAATGAGTTAACTATTTAAACTAGAAAAGTCATAAAAACAGTGTGGTAAAAATGATAAAAAGAATTAACGCCCCAACACAGGAAAAGGTACAACTTACAACGTCAAAAGCGATTGTCGAATCTGTCGATGAAGGGTTTAACGTAGCTAAAGCGGAGAATCTAAAGATCACAAATATAACTAAATTGGCTCTGGATAAGCAGTTCGTAATGGCTTTGCACCTAAAGTCAATCTTGCACCTAAAGTGTGAGAGTTGCACCTTAAGTCTAAATATGGCATATGTCGTAATTAATATGTATTTTTATAGTTTGTTGGCTCGAATAAAGGTATGAATAATGGGATAAAGCTTCCAAGCCCATTTAAAAATATCATATTAACGATTGATTCAATCAAACAGTGTGGTATCAAGGAAGTTTATATGGATGAAGTGGAATTTCAGAATATAGTTGAAATGGGAAGCGTGGGGAGACTTAGGGCTCACTTAAACATTGGTTTGGTGGATTCCGTATGCGATTGTTTTGCAAAGCTAAGTGATAATAGAGGCATTTTAATCGAAAGCAAAAATACACACGGTGAAAGACATTTAGAAACGGCAATAAGACAGTTACAGATTACATTAGATTTGCTCGGCAAGAAAGGAGAAAAGGTGGATTATGCGGTTATAGCTGACCTGAAATTAGATCAGAACATATATTCATATGAATTTAACAAGGCACGTCCATTTCAGCTTAAACAAATCAAGTACAAATTAAGTAATAAAAATAAGTTTTTGGGTTTACGTGCAAAGAACAGTGAAGTGCCCGTATTCGCCTATAAATCGTAGATTATATGCCACTATACATAAAATTAGAACAGAAAAGAAATACTTCACATTTTGATAGAGTATCCAATACATTAAACCTATTCAATTCAATTTTCAATTTCCTTAAGATGAATGACGATATTTCTAAAGTTACTTTGTTTGAAGTTGATCCATTTTCAACTATGAATAAGAATTTGGAAGGAATACCTCTGTCATTATCTTCAGAAAAATTACGTTCAAAAGTTGAAAGCTCAAAGGTTAAGGATGATTTAGGTATTGAAATAGATTCTATAATTCATTTTGATAAAGGAGCAGTTCCCGTAATATTCACGTTATTGCCTCGTAATAGAAGTTTACATTACGATATACTATTGGAAATTTTACCAAATGGATATGTAAACAGATTCATGGACATTGAAAAACACATAAAAGAATTTAGAGGTAGTTTAGTAGAAAGTATCAAAAAATACAATACAGCCATTACTGAGGTAAAGGATAAAAAATCTTTATTGCGAATAAACAAAGCATTTATCTCAATAGAAAATGAGGATTCTCATGGTGTTATCAATTACGAATTATTTTATTCAAGAGAGCCAAATGATTTCATTAATGAGTTATTCTCTCTTGTATCCGACAAGGCTAAGGAAAGAATAACATTCGCAAACAGAGAAAAAGTTGCGACAACTTTAATAGAGAATATCTCTGCATTCAGCGCAATAAACAGAATCGCAAAAAGCAACAATATTACCATTAGTGGGGGCAGTATAACTGTTATTCCTAAAGATAAAGATTCCATGAAGAATTTTACTACAGATGTCAGTAAATTGATAGAAAATTTTGTCATAGATGTATACCCTGATAAAGAGGAATATGACAAAAAGTTGTATGATGCATTTACTAAAGTTTAGTTTTCCTTTTCTTCTTCAAAGATTCTAATCATTACTTCTTTACCTATATATTCGGTCAATTCAGGTGATCTGATGCTAACACTTCCATATTTGTAGTCCTTGGTTTTACCCGTGCTTAGTTTTTTCCTGTCGAATGTAGAGCTTATTTTTACCCTAAAAGTGCCTATTTGTTTCATTATTATACCCACTCTATTCTAATTAGAAGGATATATAAATCTCTCGCAATTCTAATTAGAACATAGTAAAGTATATATATATCTTGTCGTGTATATTCTATGTAGAAGATGAGAATATGCAAATGGAACAAATGTTGCAAATAAGAAAAGAAAAAGGTCAGCAAATAGCAAGTGCAGGAAAAGTTAGGTTTGTTAATAATAGATGGCTCGTTCCATCACAAACTCACGGTAATAAATATTATATCGTCGTACTTAAAATAGATAAGTCTGATTGTAATTGCCCAGACTTCACAGAACGTGATGTAAAATGCAAACATATCTTCGCAGTAGAAATAACAATAACGAAGACCGTCGCCTTCAATGATAGTGTATCTGTTACAGAAACTAAACGAATTACTTATCCTCAGAATTGGGAAAAGTACAATAAATCGCAGACCTCAGAGCTAAAGTTATTCGACGAGCTACTTAAGGAGCTTCTCGAAGAGATAGATGAGCCTACCTATAAGTTCGGAAGGCCAACGCTACCACTTAGAGAGCAGATATTCTGTTCCATAATTAAGGTAAGTTCTCAGCTTTCAAGCCGAAGGGCTTCTATGCTCCATAATTACGCATTAGAGCGAGGCTTCATACAGCATAAGCCTCATTTCAATGTAGTGTCCAAACTGCTCAATAGAAGCGAACTAACTCCAATCCTCTATGACATGATCAATATCACTTCAATGCCATTAAAGGCCATAGAAACTGATTTTGCGGTAGATAGCAGTGGTTTTGGTACTATCAGGCTTGGGGATTACATAAAGACAAAGTACAGAATTGAAAAATCAAGATTATGGTTAAAGGCACACGTCTGTTGTGGTGTCAAAACCAATATCATAACTGCCGTTGAGATAGATGGAGAGTATAGTGGAGATAATAAGAAGTTTATACCTTTAGTTCAGAAAACTCATGATAATGGTTTTGCGATAAAGGAAGTCAGTGCGGACAAGGCTTATAGTGGTAGAAAAAATCTTGCCTTTGTGGATAGCTTAAATGCCATGCCATTCATACCATTTAAGTCTAACACCTCATCTAAGATGCAGTATCCAAATGCACCACGTAACTATACTTGGGGCAAGATGTATCACTACTTTATGTATAACAAAGAGGAGTTTCTTACACATTATCATAAAAGAAGTAATGTGGAAAGTACATTTTCGGCAATCAAGCGCAAATTCGGAGATGGCTTAAAATCAAAAAATAGGACAGCTCAGATTAATGAACTACTTTGCAAGCTGATAGCTTATAACATAACTGTACTTATTCGAGAGATGCAGATGCTTAGAATAATATCTGATTTTACAACTCCCACAAGTTTATAAGAATTAACCTGAAAGTTATATCTGCATGAACGATGAGATTCTAAAGATACAAAACGTGGATTTGGCAGACATTTGGAAAGGTAAGAAGTCTGGTGTAGAAGAAAATGTAAAAATTATTATCGTTTTACCTCTATTATTAGCGTTAGGTTTTGATCCACAAAAAGATATGGATTTTGAGCATTTTGTTGAAAATAAAAGAGCAGATATTGCATTAACGCTTGGCGGCGGACATCCAAAAGTAGTAGTTGAATGTAAAAGCCTTGAAAAGAATCTCGATGATTACATAAGTCAGGCATTGAATTATGCGATAAAAGAAGAAATACCTTATATTTTGCTCACAAACGGCAAAGAGTTTAGATTGTATAAGCCGTTTATTGAGAACCTTGTTAATCCAAAAGATAGGCTTCTTGTTTCAGCCAACTTGAAAACTCTTGTAAATGATTATAGAGAACTAAAGGATTGGATCTCAAAAGAAAGTCTAACACAAAATAAAATAGATAAAAAGGCAAAGAAGGTAGTAGAAAAACTACGTGCCGAGATAACGCCAAAAACTCTAATAGAGAACCTTAAAAACGCAAAGAAAGTTTTGACAGAAGATGCTAAAACAAAAATACTTCCAAAACTTAATTCAGATTTAGAGTTTAGAAAACTTGTTGATGAATGGATTAAAGATAGCGAATTAGATGTCACAAAACCTGAAGAATGGACAGATATACTTGCTAACGAAATAGCCTATTCCTTTATCAATAAACTTTATTTTTATAGAATAGCTGAAGATAGGGGAATTGTAAAACCAAAGCTGAATAAACAAGCAGTAGGTCAAATAACTCAATATTTTGAATATAATGACTTAATGAAAATGGCATTTGCTGAAATACTTCGCATAGACTATGAGGCAATTTTCAGACACGATATTTTTGATAAAATTGATTTTAATGAAGGACATTTAAAGAGAATAATTAGTGAATTGGCAGAATACAATTTTGCTAAAATAAATAGCGATATAATCGGAAGGATTTATGAGTACCATGTTTCAAAGGATGAAAGAAAAAAACTTGGTCAGTTTTATACGCCAGATTATATCATAGATTACATCCTTAACAGCATTCCATTGAAAGTATCCCATAAGCTTCTTGATCCAGCTTGTGGTTCAGGTGGGTTTCTCATAAGAGCATATGATAGATTTCTAAAAATCTCAATAGAAAAGGATTCTGGAAAGTCTCACAAACAAATACTTGAAAACAACCTATTTGGATATGACATCAATCCATTTGCAGTTCATATGTCTGCAATGAATTTAGCTTTGAAGAACATAGAAAACAAAACTGATGTGCTTAATGTAATAGAAAGAGATTCACTAACAAGCAATTTAAGTGATTTTAATTCATATAAAATAAAAACTCTTGAATCTAAAATCAAGGAAGTGGATAAGAAAAACCATACGGCTTTTAATGCGATAATTGGAAATCCTCCCTACTTCAACATGAATAAAGAAGACATTGGGAAAAAATATAGTGGTCAGGGATTTGCAGATATTGCAACTGGAGTAACGAATATCGCATCTCTATTCCTAAAAAAATATATTACATTACTTGAACCGAGTGGATACTTAGGCTTCGTTATACCCAAATCATTAACTTATTCAGGCTCTTGGGAGGGTATAAGGAAATTTATTCTACAAGAAACAGAAATAGTAAAAATATTTGATGTACATGAAGCTTTTGAAGGAGTTTTACTCGAACAAATAGCAATAGTTTTACAAAAGAAACCCTGCATTAAAAGAGAATCGGTAGAAATTCAGTACATTGATTTGCCTTATACAAAGAAGAGAACGGGCAAACACGAAGTAAAATATATGTTATTTACGGATGAGATGTTTCCACTCTATTGTTTTAATGCTAATAATAAATTAAAAGAAAAATGTTTAAAAAATGCTAAGACACTTGACATGATTTCAGAATCGCCAAGAGGATTAGCTATACAGAAATTTAAGTATCTCTTTACCCAAAAACCTACCTCTACAACAGATAAGCGGGTTCTAAGTGGAGATGATATTAAGAAATATGGATTAAAGAAGGAATCTTATTTCCCCTCTGAAAGAGAGGAGTTTAAAAAACTTGAAAAAAGGATAAAGGAACTTGGTTGTGAAAAGATATTAGTTCAAAATATAGTAGCTCAGACAGGTAATCATTTAGTGATAATAGCTACTTTAGATGATTCTAACTCCATAGATTTAGATACAGTAAATAACATAATTCTGAATAATACCGCATTGAACTATAAATATGTTCTTGGATTTTTAAACTCGAAATTAGCCGAATATTATGCATTTAATTTTATTTTTAATAGGGCAGTTAGAACCATGCATTTTGAAAGCATTAGGAAGTTACCTATAAAGATAGTTCCTGAAAATAGGCAGAAGAAGGTAATAAATTTGGTGGATCAAGCATTAAAGGAAAATAATGCTTCTAAAGTTGATGAATTAAGGAAACAAATAGATAAAGAAATTTACAACATATACAATCTAACTGCAACTGAAATAAAATTAATAGAAGAAAGTTATAAGTGAATCTGCACCTAAAGTTTCCATTCTGCACTTTAAGTCGGTCAAATTCCATACTTTAGGTGCAAAGCCGTTCGTAATCGATACTGACGGGAAGATACTGGTAGTAAGTGCAGGGGATGCGATTGATTCAGACGGCAAACTTCTCGAAGGGGGATATTACAGGGTTAATCATAAGACAGGAAAACTAGAACGTTCGACGTGGCCGGATGTAAAGGGTCTTGAGTGGCACGAAAGGTTATACATTTCTGAAAGTGCAGCCGAAATAATCAAAAAAGCAAAAGAGGATGGCAAGGAGCGCCTTCTGGCGTTCACCGTCGCCTACAACGGCTACAGCGACGGGAGGTTGTACGTCTATGCTGCCGACGACTGGCCTGGCTTTGTTGCTCGGGTGGCTGGCACCAAGCAAGGCGAGCAGCAGGCAGAGCAGGCCGCAGTAAAAGAGGTTCCGCATGAGCAGTTTGGAGAGCTGGTCAGGGACAAAAAATACGAGCTGGTTCACGCTGTCAGG
>JBOGSA010000034.1:0-13367 GCA_050749785.1 Candidatus Micrarchaeales archaeon
AGTGGAAAACACTAATCCAGTGGGGGTAGATTTGGGATTGAATTCATTTGTTGCATTATCAGACGGGGCGAAGATTGCAAAACCAAAGTTCATGCAGGAAAGGAAAAAGAAACTTGCAAGATGGCAGGAGATAGTTGCAAGAAGAAAGAAAGGTTCGATTAGGAGAGAAAAGGCAAAGATGAAACCGGAAAAGGAATGGGGATATATCACTAACCAATCAAGTGACTTCCTGCACAAACTTTCATACAAACTCGTCAATTCAGGATATACTTCATTTGCAGTCGAGAAACTGAACATAAAGAACATGGTGAAGAACCATCGTCTTGCACAATCGATAAATAACGCTTCATGGAACAGGTTTATCCAGTTCCTCTCATACAAGGCTGAAAGTGCTGGTATGCAGATGATTGAAGTGGATGCAAGGAACACATCGAAGGAATGCAGTAGTTGTGGCAACATTCAGGATATGCCACTATTGGAAAGGACATACATCTGCAACAGGTGCGGATTGCAGATGGACAGGGATGTAAACGCATCGATAAACATACTCAAAAGAGCTACCCTTGGACAGAGGGGAAGTCACGCTCAGGGAGATATGACCTCTGCGATGCAACAGGTATCGCAAGTCGCATCGTTGAACCGAGAACATACTTTGCACTTAGGTGCGAGGGAAGCCCACACCGTTTACGGGTGGGAGGATGGCACTATCCTTGTCTGAGGAAGATGGTTATGGATGAGAAGAGCAAGCGCGACAACTACAAAGAGACACTGCTACTGCTGCTATTAGGCTCAGCCCTCTTGATATCAACAGGAGTATATTTCGTACAGATTTTCTCGTTGCAGTATGGGATAGGTGCCGGCGCAGTGGTTCAGAGCAACGCTGACAACACGAATGTGGCGCAGAACCTGCAGGGATTGGCATCGCAGCTCGATGCGCTCAACAGACTGGTGATGGAATCTTATCTCGCAGTCATACTTGGAGTCCTTGCGCTGCTGCTCGCATTCTTGCTTTACCTCAACAGGCACAACAGGTACGATGAGGTTAACAGAAGGTACATAATGCTCCACACCACGGTTAGTGCTATCTACATAGTGCTGTTTGCGATAATCTACTCAAGCTTCATACACAGCACGCTTAGCTTCATGGTCTATCTTGGGTTCTTTGGCATGATAGTGTGCATAATAAGCGACGCGTATTTCGAATACAGCGCTAGATTATCACATTCAAGGAAGGTTGCGAACAAGAACATAACAATAGATCCGCAGACGCCATATAGCAACATACAGAATCTAAGGGGCAAGCTCTTCTCCAACCTCAAGGGCAACATAAGGATAGTTGACAAGCACTTCAATTCCGATGCGATCGCAAACCTCCACAGGCTCTTTTCCGGAGACCTTGGTGGAATTGATTCAATCAGTGTGATGACCTCTGGCGACATGATTGATTCCTACTTCGGCAATGACTACCGCGACTTAGTCAAGGAGTTTAGGAACAACAATGTGGAGTTTGAAGTCAAGGTAATGAGTGGTGATGACGCGGGCAGCCAGCACGAGAGATTCCTCTTCGATGATGTGAACGCATTCAAGATACCTCCACTTAACATAATACACAAGAAGAGCGAGCACATAACCAAGATCAACCTCAACGAGGCAAGAGACAGATACACTGAGCTCTCGCAGCGCGCGACAAAAATAGACAACTTCCTCATGAGGCAGGGAAGGGGCGAGTAAGGTTAATATAAGTTCAAAAGAAATATGATGTGGTGCTATTGTGGCAAAAATAGAAGTTGGGAAAGTTTCAGAAATATCAGTGGGAAAAATGAAGAGCGTTACCGTGGGCGATAACAGGATACTTGTTGCAAACGTTGAAGGCAAGCTCTATGCAATGCGGGCCATATGCAACCACGAAGGCGGGCCGCTAGATGAGGGGGAGCTCGACCACAATCAGATAGTGTGCCCATGGCACGGATCCATCTGGGATGTCACGACCGGAAACACGATATGGTTTCCAATGAAACTTGAACCTGAACCGATATACCCTGTAATCATTGAAGGAGATGCAATATTCGTGGAGGCATAGCTCACTTTATGTCGTCTATGTGCGCTGCGAAAGTGAAGTCCTGCTCTGTTATGCCGCCTTCATCGTGCGTGTTTATCTCTAATGTGACACGGTTATAGACATTGTATATCTCGGGGTGATGGTTCATTGCGCCGGCAACTACTGCCACTTCGTTGATGAACATTATCGCATCCTCAAAGGTCTCAAACTTGTATTCCTTGTGCAGCTTGCCATTTGCAACCTGCCAGTTTTTAAGTTCGCCTAGTTTTGTATTGATTTCAGAATCGCTCAGCTTCATGCACTCACTATGTTTTAATACCTATTCTGCTTATATAAATCGTGCTGGGGCACATTGGGTCGCGAAGTTCATGTTGGTTATAGAGGCAAAGAACCTCACTAAAAAGTTTGAGAAGCTTACTGCGGTCAACAAGATAAACCTAAAGATTGAGGAGGGCGAGATATTCGGGCTGTTGGGGCCAAACGGAGCTGGAAAGACCACAACACTCTCGATGCTGGCAACACTGATACCTCCAACAGCGGGCAAGGCAACAGTGAACGGCTTTGATGTGGCTAAGCAGTCATCGCAGGTGCGGCACAGCATAGGCTTTGTATTCCAGGACCCGAGCTCCGATGATTTGCTTACGGGAAGGGAGAATCTCTACCTTCACGCTCTTATGTACGGAGTCGACATGCGCAACATCAACAAGAAGATGGATGAAGTTCTCAAGCTTGTGGATTTAACCGACAGACAAAATGAGAGGATGAAGAAGTATTCAGGTGGAATGAGAAGGAGACTCGAGCTTGCTCGCGGTCTTTTGCACGAGCCAAAAATACTGTTTCTTGATGAACCAACACTAGGACTCGATCCTCAGACAAGGGAACATCTTTGGAAGTACATAAAGAAGCTATCGACCGAAAAAAAAGTTACGATAATAATAACAACTCACTACATGGAAGAGGCTGACATGCTTTGCGATCGGCTCGCGATAATAGACCACGGAAAAATTGTGGCGCTTGACACTCCGACAAATCTGAAGAAGAAGCTTGGCGGAGACGTTGTGCGATTAAAGATAAAAAACCCTGACATCGCTGCGATCAAGAGGCTCAAGTACGTCAAAAGCGCAAAGAAGGAGGATGGAATGGTGATACTGACAGTCAATAACGCAGGCAGCCATCTGCAGGAGATATTCAAGAAGATTGGAAATGTGGAGAGCGTTGAATCACGCTCGCCGACTTTGAACGATGTGTTCATGCACTTCACCGGCAGCGAGATACGAGACCAGGAGGGAGAGGGAGGATTCTTCGAAAGGATGATACACAGCGGAAACAGATGAGATTATGGGAGAGCTAAACGGATTGTATGCTTTATGGTACAGGGAATTCAAGGTCTTCACCAGAGAACAGTCCAGAATAATTAGTTCGCTGGTGCAGCCGCTCATGTGGCTGATCATATTCGGAACAGGGCTTGGATCTAGCATCGAACTAACCGGTTCGGCTGCCGGGGTGGGCTACCAACAGTTCATCTACCCGGGGATACTGTGCATGACAGTGCTCTTCGGATCGCTCTTCTTTGGTCTTTACATCATCATGGACAAGCGTGTAGATTTCCTCAAGGAGGTGCTGGTTGCGCCGCTCACAAGGACAACGATATTCTTCGGAAAGGTTCTAGGAGGCGCCACTGACGGCGTAATACAGATTTTTGTGCTGATAATCCTTGGATCTTTGTTCTTCGGGATTCATTTCAGCTTGTACTCGGTCATACTTACATTCCTCATAGTCGGACTCCTTTTGGTTTCTGTAATAAGTTTAGGACTTACAATAGGGTCTATGATGAGCAGCCCCGAAGGGTTCGGCCTTGTGTCGAGCTTTGTTATATTTCCGCTTTTCTTCCTAAGCGGCGCTCTATTCCCGGTCAATAACCTTCCTGGATGGCTTTACGCATTTGTGGCTTTCAATCCGATGACATATGCAGTTGATGCGCTCAGGACCGTGATACTGGGGATAGGGACCTTTGGGCTCCCGATGGACTTTGCGGTGCTGATAGGGTTTGCGATCTTCATGGTAATAGTTGGAACCCAGGCGTTCAAAAGAATGAAAATATAAGATGGTGGATTTATGGCAAAGATTGCTGGAATTGGTCAACGGGCTCTTGTAGAGGCGGTGGGTGTATTTTTCCTAGTCTTCGTAGGCGCCGGAGCGGTAATTGCTGCTCAGTTCGCAGCGTTGGGTGGAGCTAGCCTACTTGTAATCGCATTTGCCAACGGAATCGCATTGGCCCTTGCAGTCTCATTTGCGATGAACATCTCTGGTGGCCACATAAATCCAGCAGTTACGATTGCTATGATGGTAAACAAGAGGATAAAGCCTAAGGAGGCTGCAGTATACATCATTTTCCAGTTAATAGGTGCAATAGTTGCGGGATTGCTTTTGCTATCAGTTTATCCCGCCGCTTCTGGAGTTGCGGTGAATTACGGCACGCCCTCTTTGAATTCATCAACAAGCGTCTTAGGTGGAATAACCTTCGAAGCGATAATGACGTTCATACTTGTATTCGCGGTAATGGGCACGGTAGTTGACAAGAGAGCACCGAAGATAGCTGGTTTTGGAGCCGGACTTGCAGTCTTCATAGACGTTCTTGCCGGAGGACCATTCACAGGAGCTGCGATGAATCCAGCGAGGTGGTTTGGCCCTGCACTCGCATCGGGATTCTTCGCAAATTGGTATGTATATATCATCGGACCGGTGGTAGGCGCAATTATTGCTGCAACGATTTACAAGTATTTTGTCATGAAGTAGATTTTGTACTTTCTTTATGTAATCTGTGTTTGCGCATGATGTGAAATGCCTCCCCGATTATCATTCCTGTTGTAAGGGCAAGGAAAAGCTCTATGCCGAAGTTGATGTAAAAGACGTTTGGCAAGAATGCTTCAAGGACGAATCGTGCCACGAATGAGGCAAGCCAAATTATCAGTATTATAGGAGAGCGCTTGTAGTGCGTTTGCCCTTCCTGCTCGTAAAATTGCACACTGCTGCCGAACTTAATCCCGATGAAATACCCGGCAAGTAGCGCAACGACTACTCCTGGTATGTCTAAATATGACGGAGCAAGCTCAAAGAGCGAATATATCGTAAGTAGAAGGTAGACGATCGGCAGAAGATAAAGCCTAAATGCCCTGTATTTCATACCTTTCAGACCGCGGTACATCCTGACTGTTAAAAGGATTACGAAAAAAATCAGAATTGCGTCGAGCTGCGGCCCGGAACCCAAGGGTAGACTTGAAGTTGCAGAATCAAGTATACCTGCCAAAAGCATAATTGTTGACACGTTCATTTACCCAAATTATTTATGATGGACTCTGCGGGAATCGCACCCGCGACCTTTCCGTTGCGAACGGAACGCTCTACTACTGAGCCAAGAGCCCGTGTTATTCTATTTATAGGAGTCGTTATTTAAGATTATTGAGTCCATACTTTTCACATGGATTCGAAAGTTGTCGCGACTCGGAAGATATACGAGCTTGTCCTGAAGGGGATAAAGCCGAGTAAGCTTGAGATAGATACTACTATTGCTAATGCCAACAAGACGATGTCACGGTTAAAGAAGATTATTCCAAAGGATGTGACTTTGGTTGTTGCGGGGTCCATAGCAAGGAGCACCAACCTCAAGGGTGACCACGACATCGACATCTTCATGCTCTTTCCAAAGAAGGTCGCTGAGAAAAAGATGGAGAAGATGGGGCTTGAGTATGCAAAGCGCATAATTGACAAGAAAAAGGGAGAGAGATTCGAGATAAAATATGCGCAGCACCCTTATGCAAGGCTGCATCTTGATGACATAAATATGAAAATAGATGTGGTTCCTGCTTACAAGATAGACAACATAGAAGAGCTTGCTACCGCAGTAGACAGAACTCCGCTTCACACTAAATTCATCAATAAACACTTCGGCGACAAGCAAAGGGACGATGTTCGCCTTCTCAAATATCTGCTCAAAGCCCACAACATATACGGCGCAGAGGTCAAGACGCAGGGATTTTCAGGTTATCTGTGCGAGCTCCTTGTATACAGCTACGGCTCGCTTGATAATCTGCTCCAGAATGTTGTGAAATTCAGGCTGCCGCTTTACATAAATCCAAAAGATATGAATGCAAAGCCGGAGAAAGAGACATTCAAGATATTCAATTCAGAATTTGTGGTCATAGATCCTGTTGACAAGGATAGGAACGTTGCGGCGGGCGTATCGAAGGAGTCGCTTGCGCGTTTTGTTCTTGTTGCGCAGAAGTTTCTTGAAAAGCCGGATGTGAAACTTTTCTATGGAACTGGCTTCTCGCATGCGCAAGCGAAAAAGAATGTGGAAAAGCTGCTCAAAGATTCATCGCTTGACCTGCATCTTTTGGTTACAAAGGTGCCGGACAAGAGTGAGGACATAATTTGGCCGCAATTAAGGAAAACATCTGAGATAATCGCTGCGCATGCAAAGAAGTTCGGCTTTGGGATATATCTTTCGCATGTGTGGGTGGACAAATCAAGGGGATTCATAGCATACCTTGCGCCAAGGGAGGTCAGGCTAACTAGGGCTTTCCCTGGCCCGAGCGCATTCTACGGCTCAAAGAGCGTGAATGCATTCATGAAGTCCCACAAGAATGCTTTTGCAATCATGCTAGACGAGGATAAGCTCATTGCGCTCGATTCGAACAAGTACAGCACGCTTGAGCATCTGATGCTTGATGTGGCGAAGGGGAAGTTGGTTGGCGACAGGAAGGACATCTCGCTCAAAGCCGCAAAACTATTCAAGAACAAGGTGCCGGCAGAGTATGCAGAGACTCTTTATGCGGAATTGCACTCCAAAATAAGCATCTAGGTATGTATGCACAGCTTTTGCGGGTGCAGCCTTGCATGCACCTCTCTTTTGATGAGCGGATTTTCCGTGTCCCTTGCAAGCCTCTTGAGGAACCTCTTGTCCTTAATCCTATCCATTGCAAGAAGCACATTCAGATTGACGAATATCTTGTCCTTGCTGCCCGCATTACTATCTTTTTGGGCTCTAGCTGCGACTCACCGTTGAATATTCTGAGTATGCCATTGTTTATTTCGTAGCCTTTGGACATGTAATCAGCTAAATTATCGTCTGAACCCTCTCTATTCCGATCAGGAGCTTCTTTGCCGGTTGGATGTCGACCTTGTTTAGTAGCTTGACAAGCACCTTCTTTGCCTGGGCGAGCTTCCTATCCTCTACAAGTAGGTTGGAATAGTAGTAGAATGCGTTGGGTATGCCCAGCTCTGCGACTTTTTCGATGTAAGATTGCGCATTTCTATCATTGACTTCGCAGTGATAGAGCATGTTGGCATACGCCTCTATTAGAGTGCCAGCCGCAGTGATCTCAGATAGGGTTTTCTTTGCTTCAAGCATCCTCTTCAATCTGATCTGTGCAAGGAACTTGACATATTTTAGCGTTGGATCTGCTTCAGGCTGCTTGTCAACCAGTGAGATTGCCTTATAGAAGAGCGCCTTCGCGTCGGAGAAGTGGCCGAGGCCCGAATTTATCAATTCTGCATTTCCCTCCATAAAACCATCAGGTGTAGCATAGTCCCTCTTGCTGTATTCATAGTCGGACAAGAAGAGATGGAGCATTCCTTTTGCGTATAGAACCTGCGGTGATATTTCTATTGCTATAAGAGCTTCGAATGCCTTGGTTGCATCGTCGTATTTGTTTGCAAGAAGCGCATCGGATATCTGGTTAAGCGCTAAAAAAAGTGGCTTATTCAATTTGAGCTGCTCGTTTGTCTTATCTGTTGGTATTTCGCAGAATGGGCAGATTCCCGCTTGTGGATTGTAGGATGGAACGTAGTGGCTGCAGTAAATGCATCGGAATTGCGCATCAGGCTCCTTGTCAAGAGCTTTTGGATCTGTCAGCTTCACGATATCGATTGGTAATTGCAACCAATATTATTAACGCTTTCTGAGGACCAAAAATAGGTGCCCCTTGTCGAATTGCTCTATGTCTATTTGCTCTAGTACCTCGAAATCATCCGATATCTGGCGTATAAACTCTTCGTATGTGTCGGAGGGCTTTGCAGAGCTGCTTATGCTCTGCGATTTTATCGCCACATAAGCGTATCCGTCCTTCTTGAGCAGCTTTGAATTCTTTATGAGTATCGCGGACTGATCCCTTGCTGAAACGTCTTGGTATAAGACGTCTGCCTCCCCAACATCCTCTGCATACTCCTCAGTCATTCTTGCATCCGTATGGAATGGGAACATGTTCTGCCTCTTCTCGCACACCTGAATGAGCTGACGCATATTCCTTTCCGAGAATTCGACGCAATACACCAGACCGTTATTACCTATTATGTCGCTAACGTGGCTGGTTGTCGTTCCGGTTGCAGCGCCAAGGTAGAGAACCTTTGATCCCGGCTTTATCGCCATTGTCTTGAGCCCCTTGACTATTGCTGCCGCAAGCTTGCTCCTGTACGGATTCCACGTCCGATACTCCACTCCCTTGAACTCAATCAACTCTTCATCATATACCTTGCTAAGGGGAACAAGATTGCGCGTGGCTAGCCTCTTATCTATCCTATAGACGTTATCAAAAATCTCCTTTATCTCCACTGAACTACCCTGTTAAGCCTTGAGTCAGATTAATAGAAAGAATTGGAAGTCTGTCTTTTTATACTTGATATGATAGTTGAGCATCTTAGCATCTAACACTTTTAGTTTTTGCCCCTAGAATATAATCGAAGTTGGTTTCATGCTTGAGAACGCTGCAATGACAAAGCTCATATTCGACATCTTCGACCTCGAGCGCAAGAAACTCGAGACTGGAGACCTTCTGAATCGATTTGGGGAGGAGCTCAAGTTCATCTTCGCTGTTGACAAGGCAGAAGCCAAGGCACTTGACAGGGCGAATTCGGTATCCCCTGCAGAGGAATACGCGATAAACACTATGAAGCCGCTTGTGGACAACAGGCTCAGCGACTATTCCTCGTTCAAGGAGTTCGTCGACTATTTTAATTCTGGGTACAAGAGCTGCATAATCTTTCCTGTGGTCGCGAATGGCAAGACACTCTCGATAATAAAACTGCTCTCCAAACAGGAGGAGAAATTCGACACAAACATAACAAATGCGCTCACCATCAGCACGATGATTCTCGGATACCAGATTGCAGGAAAGATTGAGCAGGAGAAGAGCGTGAATGTGGCAAAGTATTTCGACGCTGCCTTCAATAGCATAGTGCCCCAGTTCCTGATCGATTCAGCGGGCTCGATAATAAAGGCAAACAAGAACATGCTCATAATGTTCAACGCGAGCACCCGCGATGTTATTGGGAAGAACGTGAAGGACTTCTTTGAGATAGACGCGAACATGCTTGCAAGCCTAAAGAAGGGAATCATGGCGGAGACGAAGATAAAGGGGAAGGGAGATCGGCTCTTTAAGATCTCATCTAGCGCTGTTAACGAGAAGATAATGCACATAACATTCTACGAGACCACAGAGATGCGAGACCTTGAAGAGAAGATGAAGGTGCTCAAGTACAGCAACTCCGAGGCGCTCATGACCATGGACCAGCAGGGCAAGATACTCTGGGCCAGCGACAACATAGACAGGATACTCAAGCTCGAGAAGAACGCACTCCTTGGAGTCCAGCTTCCTGGAATGGTGGTAGACAAGGAGAAACTCAAGAAGGGAATAGATGGAATTAGCAATGGCACTTACACAGACTCTGCTAGGATAAATATAGGGAACGGGGTCTATCAGGACGTTAAGCTCACGATATTCAAGAACAACATGTATGGACTCTCGTGCATAGTCGCAAACAACCCCTACGAGACCTCGTACAAAAACATTGAGAGAAACTTCGAGGAGCTCGTCAAGATGTCCGGGGACGCGATACTCTTCATCGACCAGCTAGGCTACGTGCTGCGCCTCAACAAGAGCGCGGAGAACATCTTCGGCTATCGCGAAGATGAGATAATCGGAAGCCCCGCGTCGCTGCTCTACATGGACGAAGAGCAAGACAAGTTCGTACGCTCGCTTGCTATGGCAAAACAGGAGGGCATAGTGGGCAACATCTTCTCGATGATGAAAGGCAAGAAGCCTGATCTTCTAATCCCATGCGATCAGAGCATAAGGAGCGTGCAGGACCAAGACGGCAACCTCGCAGGATATGTGATAGTGAGCAAGGAGCTTCGGACCAAACGTGAGCTAGAGGAGGCAGAGGATCTGCTCGACCAAAAGGAGAGGCTGGTGGAGAAACTGGAAAGCGAAAGCGAGCTCAAGAGCCAGTTCATATTCAATATATCGCATGACATCAAGACACCGATAACGAACATTAAGGGATTCTCAACCCTGCTCTTCAACGGCGAACTCGGAAAGGTGAACGATGAGCAGAAGGGCTATATCAAGATAATAATCGATGAGTCGGACAGGCTAATGGATCTGATAAAACAGATTCTAGACGTTGCAAAGCTCTCTTCCGGCAAGGTGAAACTCGAGCTGCAGCCGGTGGACCTAAAGAAGATGGGGGACAATCCAAGCATCAAGGCGCAAGAGGAAGTGGCAACCGGCAAGGGGCTGATGTTCTCGTGGAACGTTGATTACAGCGTAGGCGAAGTGAATGTGGATCCGAACAGGATAATACAGGTGTTCGTCAACCTGATAACCAACGCCGTGAAGTTCACAGAGCACGGCAGCATAATGGTGAACATCTTCAGGAAGGGAAGGAGCGTGAGAGTCGAGGTAAAGGACACAGGAATCGGGATAAGCAAGGAGGACCAAAGAAAGCTCTTCAAGAAGTTCTACCAGGTCCACAGAACAGAGCTTACGGTCCAGCAGGGTTCAGGCACAGGGCTTGGACTCTCGATAGTCAAGGAGATTGTCAATCTGCATGGAGGAAGGATGGGCGTTAACTCGGAGATAGGGAAGGGAAGCGTATTCTGGTTCACGTTGCCAATCTCAGGAAAACAGAGGAAGGAAAGAAAGCAAAAAGAACCTGTGGAAAACAAAAACTAATTGCAATTACGGCAGCAGAATTCCGCAGCTGTTGCCTACTCCTACCGCAAAGTTGTAGTTGCTCGCCAGAACTGTGTAGTTGAGTCCCTGGAATGGACCCGTGTAAGCTTCTGAGACCAATGCGCCGTTACCAGTGTTTATTTCCAATACGACCGCTTTGCCCGATGCCTGGGAGCTCGGAGCAGTAAGTGAATAGGTCACATTGTAAAGTGTTGTTCCCACAGAGACGATCGACCAGCTGCTTGTAGTAGGCGTAACCTGTGACACATTTGCATATGTGTTGTAGCTCTTTGGTACTGAACCAAACTTGCTTGCATAGGTGGAGTTGTAGAGCGCTGAAGTGCATGAGTGGCCGTTGACATATAAGGTCTTGAAGTTCTTCATCAGTAGTCCTATGTTGGTCGCGTTGGCATCAGTCATCACCTGCGTTTGTGTCACTGCGCTTATTCCTCCGGAGATTGTGGTAGTTGGCGCAGTTGTGACGGCGGTTGTCGTGGCTGTTGTTGTCACAGTTGTTGCCACTGTAGTAGTCTGTGAGCCACCTGTTGTAGTTGAAGCGGTTCCGGAAAGCAGAGTAGTCGGGTTTATCTCAGATATTCCGCCACTCACTCTTAGATTAAGTGATGTCGGCAGAGGTGTAAGGTCAACCTTGACGCCGCTATTGCTGCTAGACTCGAGTGTAACATGAACATTTGCAAAGCTTCCCCCAGTTGTGCTCGCATTCGATGAGCCAAGGACAGGCATGCTGACAACAACTATCGGTTTAACCAGTATGGGGCTTCCCGAGATGTAAAAGGTGGCGCTGGAATTCGATGAGCTCCTTAGGAATATTGAATATGAACCTGTGTTGTTTGGCAATGTGAAATACACACTGCCGTTGGTAGGGATGTTGAAAGTCTGCATTGAGGATATTTGTAATGCGCCTGAGAGCAAAGATGTGCCCACAAAGTAGACTATCCCGATTACTATTATTACTCCAAGTATGTACAGTGGCAGCCTTGAGCCTCCTGAGTGGTGACCATGATTCTTATGAAAGTTGGAATTAGTTACCATGCACTCACTAAACTGGCAATACTCTATTGAGATGCACATATTTAAGAATATTTCTTGGGCGCATTTTACCATAGACAAAAGTGTAGGGAACGTATAAGAATGATGCAAAAGAGTTATCCTTGATAAAATGGGACTATTCAATAAGCAAAAGGAGCCTGTGCAGCCGTTTGTACCTGATGTGGGCGAGAGTATAAAGGCAAACATGCCGGATCCAAAGATACTTGTCCACGAGACGAACTTGCAGAAGTTTATAAGGGATGCGGGGAACGCTGCCGCAAACAGGAGGTTAAGCACACCGAGAATGCCCGGAATAGGGGGCATAATGATGGGTGGCGCAATTGGCGGATTGGGCGGTGCATTGATAGGTGGACATATGGGCGGCGGGGGAACCACCACATTTAAAGGAAGCGGGCAGAGAACCCAGCAGGAGGAGATAAAGGCCGACAACCTCATACTCACCAACAAACGTCTGCTTGGGGTGATAAATGGCTCGCAGGTAGTGCTGGAAGTGGGCTATGACTTGGAATCTTTAAATGGCGTGATCTCAGGACAAAAAGCAAGGAACCTAGCGGTCCAAGAGCGTGTTGTCTTTCCTCCAGATAGAGGTGAAAAGTATAGCGGTATGCTCGCGGTGAAGATGACCAGTCCTAATACAAATTCCGAATTTTTAAACAAACTGAGAAATGGAGGATACAAGGAGGATTTGGATGTGCTCTTTGGAATCGAGGTAAAGAAGGGTCTGCTTGGAGGATACACTTTCATAGTGGAGGTATCGCAGATTTCATTTCCCCTGAAAGTGAAGGATGATTTGAATTGGAAGGATAAGCTAAAGTCTCTGAACAGGGCTGAGAGGGAACTTACTTTCATAAATGAGATGGAGGACGAGGTCGATACCGTGAAGTACGACATAAAATTACATAACTACAAACAGAACAACTGGGAACAGATCATGATCGACTGGGCCAACGGCATGCAACAGAGAATAGAAGATCTTAAGAAGGAATTTTTTGCCATCGGAAAAAAGGATATAGTGGTACTGCCAAAGGTCAAGGACGCTTTTGGGAAGTAGCTTTTCCTTTTGTTTCTTAATCAAGTAGACTTTGTCCAACAATTAAACCATTATGATGGGCAAGTTTTTCTTTCAACTGAAGTTCAACAAATGAACATATTGTAAATCATTGTTTTCAATATCATTTCCTTTTTGATATTTTCAGTCAATTTTGAGAAGGAATATTCTCCAAAAG
>JBOGSA010000035.1:0-44202 GCA_050749785.1 Candidatus Micrarchaeales archaeon
CTTTTGGAGAATATTCCTTCTCAAAATTGACTGAAAATATCAAAAAGGAAATGATATTGAAAACAATGATTTACAATATGTTCATTTGTTGAACTTCAGTTGAAAGAAAAACTTGCCCATCATAATGTTTTAATTGTTGGACAAAGTCATCAAAAGCGCAGACCCTCTAAGTCCCTAGGTAAAGCTAAAAATAAGAATAAAAGCGTTTAGAGGGTGGGGAAGGTATAGAATCTCTCTAAACGCTACTATGAAAACTATTGTTCAATATACTTAAAAGCCTTATGAGGAGATGGACTATTGTCAAACATGCATCAAACAAAATACTTTTAGTTGTTCAATCCCTCTATAAGGAACGTAAGTGGTGTTGATTTGGATATTGATGAAAAGATTTCTGTCATAAGGAGCTTTTCTGCTGAGATCGTGACTGAAGAAGAGCTGAGGAATCTATTTGAGACAAATTCGCACCCTGTTGCTTACGATGGATTTGAGCCATCTGGCATAGCCGGAATACATTTTGGACTCCTTCGGGCAAAGAATCTAAAGAAACTGCTCAGCACGGGGGCAAAATTCAAGCTCTATCTTGCCGATTACTTTGCATATCTAAACAACAAACTCGGCGGCGACATAGAGCACATAGAACGAACCGGAAAATATTTTGTCGAAGTCTGGAAGGCATCAGGAATAGACATGAAGAAAGTCGAGATAGTTAAGGATAAGGAATTGATGAGCGACTTCGGTTACTGGGACAGGTTCATGAAAATAGGCCGTGAAGTCTCAATGGACAGAGTTAAGCGGGCAATAACAATAATGGGAAGGGCGGAAGGATCAACAGTCTCAACAGGCCAGCTCTTCTATCCAATAATGCAGGCAACGGACATCTTCCAGATGGATATAGACATCTGCCAGCTTGGTATAGACCAAAGGAAAGCGAATATGCTCGCAAGAGAGGTCGCAAAGAAATACGATTGGAAGGTGCCTGTGGTAGTGAGCCATCCTCTACTTCTCGGATTAAAGGGAATGCCTCCTGATCTTAAGACCAAGGACGAGAATGTGCTGATGCAATACAAGATGTCCAAATCCGATCCAAAGAACTCGATAACTGTGCACGACACTCTTGCGGAGATAAAGCAGAAGGTAAATTCCGCATACTGCCCGGAAAAAGTGACGCAGGGCAATCCCATGTTCGACTACATTGACAAGTTGATAGTCGAGGATAGAGAACAGCCGATAACGATTGAAAGGCCGGAGAAGTTCGGAGGCAACATCGAAGCTAAGAATTTCAACGGATTGATAGAAATCTATGAAGCAGGAAAGCTGCACCCGATGGATCTGAAAGGTTTCGTTGCAGCTGAGTTGGACAAAAAGATAAAGCCAATAAGAGAGCACTTCGAGCGTGTAGCAGAAGCGCGAGACCTCTATGAAGAGGTAAAAAGCTATTCAATAACAAAATAGGAAAAGAGTTATCCCCTTATCCCCTGTTAAGCATTTTTATGATTTTTCTATGCATATTGATGTCGATTCCACTCTCCAGATACGATTTCTTGACGGCATCCCTCAACGCATTCCTTATCGCCATGTGAGGGCTGTTCGCGAATCTCTCGATAAGTGGACGGCCAAAATACCTGTCATGGCTCAATCTTTTCACAGTCTCAGAGTCTCGCGCCACGATTTCCTCTACGTCTACGCGCCTCGTGTTTTCCAGCCATCTCCCCAGCTCCCTTATATCCGCATTCCTAGCGTAAGTTAGTATTATTGGCCTATCTTCTTCCTGAATCCTCTCATTCATCTTTATGCTGGTCTTTATCCGATTTATCGCCGCATCAAGTTTAGCATCAGCAAGAGCGCCTTTGGACCCAAATTCCATGAGTAGAATTGGTTTTGCTGGTATTTATAGCTGATTTAGACATTCGTCTTTTTCCAATCAGCTTGCGCCGATAAGTGCGACCCCAAGGGCGATAATTAGCACCCCAATCCACCTAAGGAGCGGTATGCTTTCGCCCAATATTCCAAGCGCGAGTATGGCGGTGAAGATATAGCTCAGACCCCCGAAGCTATAAGCCCAGCTAAGGTGCGTGCGCCCGAGTATGTAGAAGTAGAGCACCGTAGAGATTGCGTACACAAAGAATCCCAGCAGTATGTAGAAAGCCATTGCCAAAAGTGGGGAGTCGGAAACCCCTAGCTTGAAGAAGAGTTGACCCACGGCCCCAAGGAAGGTACTGACTATTAGGATCATCGCGAAAGCGATCTTGTTTTGCCTTTCCGTATTTGCCATTCACATCCCAAACGTAAGTGCCGTGAGCACTATGCCCGTTATTATAAGTATGACTCCCAGAACCCTGCCCCTGCTGATTCTTTCTTTTAGCATCTGGTGCGATACAAGCATCACAAAGACGAATACGCTTGCAAAGATCGGATAAACTACCGAAAGCTCACCGAAGCTAAGCGCAACAAGATAAATCCCCAAGCTCACAACATAGATTACCAATCCCATCACTATGTCGCGCTTACGAAGGATTGACATTATTCCCTCCTTAGTTAGCCGGAACTGCGGCATCTCCTTCTTGAAGTTGTACTGCGCGTACGCTATCATGAGGGCGGATATTAGTGTAAGGACTATAATGTAGAGTAGGGCCAGTATGCCATCGCCGATATACGCACTTATCCCCAGAAGACTATTTAGAGTTTTGCGGAACTATTCATAGAGGTTGGAATATGCAGAATCTCTCTGAGAAGGAGAAGCTTTCACTGACGCTTGCGCTCGCTGTTGTAGTGCTCAGCATAGTCTCGATAGCAACCTTTTTGCTCACTGGTGGCAGCATTGTCTTTTACATCGTCGAACTAGTCGCGGTGATACTCGCATTCTTGATGATATACTACATCTCTCGGCTTGAGGAGCAGGGCACAAAGAAGCAAAAGGGCAAGTAGGATAAAATGAACAAGCTAATAATCGCAGAGAAGCCCAGCGTAGCGCTGAGAATAGCAATAGCATTCGCTCCAAACGGTTCTCCGCTAAGAAAGAGCGTAAACGGCGTAGTCTATTATGAGATCCCATTCAACGATGACACACTTTACGTGGTAGCAGCCGCTGGCCACCTCTTCACCATCAAGCAAAAAGACGGGGCGTCAGGTTTCCCAGTGTTCAACGTGGAGTGGGTGGCATCTTACAAGCAGAACCAGTCATCGTATTTCACCAAGAAGTATCTTGACACGATCGAGATAATCGGAAAGAAGTGCACTGCGTTCATAAACGCATGCGACTACGACATTGAGGGCACTGTGATTGGCACCAACATAATAAAGTTTGTCACAAACGGCGATGTGAACTCCAGCGTCGGGGACCAGAATGTAAAGAGGATGAGATTCTCGACCACAACAAAGCCTGACATACTCGCATCATACGAGAAGATCGCGCAGTTCGATAGGAGCAACTTCAGCGCAGGAGAGGCAAGGCACATACTCGACTGGATGTGGGGGATAAACATGAGCAGGGCGCTGATGCACGCACTCTACACAACTGGAATAAAAAAGATAATCAGCATAGGCAGGGTGCAAGGACCGACGCTTGCCATACTTGCAGAAAGGGAACAGGAGATAAAGAAGTTCGTGCCCAAGCCATTCTGGCAGGTTTTCGTTAAGGCAAAAGGAGTAGATTTCTCAAACACGAAAGGAAGCATATCAGAAAAGGAGAAGGCAGAACAGATACTCGAAAGGACAAAGTCAGGAGACCTTGTAGTAGAGGCGGTCAATAAAACTGAGAGCAAACTGCGACCATATCCACCATTCGACCTAACATCGCTGCAGGTAGAGGCGAGCAAGGTCCTAAGGCTTGACCCATCAAAGACGTTGTCTATCGCGCAGTCGCTCTACGAAAAAACCTACACCTCATATCCAAGGACATCTTCCCAGAAGTTGCCCTACACGCTCAACCTTCCAAAGATAATCGCAGAGATTGCAAAGAATGACAAGTACAAGAAGATCGCAGACCAGCTAATAGCCGCTCAGATGTTCAGACCAAACGAGGGTGCAAAGGAGGACGAGGCGCACCCTGCAATCTTCCCGACAGGTGTTATGCCAAGCAATCTTACCGGCGAGGAAGCAAGCGTCTACGACCTGATAGTAAAGAGGTTCCTTGCGTGCTTTGGAAATTATGCTACTATCGAAATGACCTCAGTTAGTCTGGATGCGAGTGGAGAAAAGTATTTCGCCCAAGGCAAGCTGTACAAGGATCGGGCGTGGATAGATTTCTATGCCCCGTACTATATCGGGGAGGATAAGGATATGCCTGTATTCACAGTCACAGAGAAACTCAAGGCAGATAAGATATTACTCAAAGACAGCCTCACAAAACCCCCATCAAGATATTCGAAGGCGAGCTTGATCTCACTGCTTGAGAAAAAAGAGCTCGGCACAAAGGCGACAAGGGCAGACATTATCGAGACACTGTTCAAGAGGGAATATGTCAAGGGGGTCATGATTGAAGTGACCGACTATGGTCTTAGTGTATACAAGGCGCTGCACGACAATCTTCCCGACATAATCGAAGAGGACCTCACCAAGCACCTTGATACGGACATGGAAAAGATAATGAAGGGCCAAATAGAGGAAGCAGCTGTGGTCAATGAGGGCAAGGAAATAATTCAGAAGCTGATCGCAAAGTTCAAGGACAACGAAAAGAAGATAGGTTCTGCGCTAGCTGAAGGATTGAAGGAGAGTGAACTATCCGATGTGCTTGGAAAATGTCCAACTGACGGAGGCAACCTTGTGGTGAAGAGATCAAAGATAGGCAAGCAGTTCGTATCATGTTCAAACTGGCCTGCATGCAACACAACATATCCACTGCCGCAGTATGCAAAGGTTGTACCAACAAAGAAGGTCTGCGAGAAGTGCCACACTCCATTCGTGAAAGTTTTCAGGAAAGGCAAGAGGCCGTTTGAGATGGACCTGGATCCAAATTGCGAGACAAAGAAGGATTGGGGAAAGCCAAAGCCTGTTGAAGAATTGAAAGTGCAGACAGCAGCTGAAATAAAAACAGCAGCACAGGCCACTACAGCCCCCGCAAAAGCTCCAAAGGCTACAAGGAAGAAGGCAGCGGCAAAGGAAAAGCCTAAAGCAACAAAGGCACGAAAGAAGAAGTGAGATAATGTTCATCTATCCGAAAATGTATAGGAAGCTCAAGAGAGGTCCGCAGGTAATACTGCCAAAGGACATAGGAATAATAATGACCTACACAGGAGTCAACAAGGAGAGCGTTTGCGTTGATGCAGGAACAGGGAGCGGATGGCTTGCAGTATCTCTTGCTAGCGTCGCAAAGAAAGTGTACAGCTACGACCTAAGAGAGGATTTTATTGCGATAGCCCAGAAGAACAAGGAGATGCTCGGTCTTGACAACCTGGTTCTCAAACAAGGAGACATCACAAAGAAAATAGCTGAGAAGAATGTGGACATGATTGCACTCGACCTGCCAAACTCTGACAAGGCTCTATCAAATGCGAAGAAGGCGCTGAAGAGTGACGGCAGTGTTGTTGGTTATCTTCCGAACGCAGAACAGGTAAAAAAATTCGTGTCTACCCTCAACAAACTGAAATTCACCGATGTCCACACTGTTGAAGTGATAGTCAGAGACATTTTGGTAAGGAAAGAGGGCATGCGGCCTTCGAACACGGGACTGTGGCACACTGCGTATTTAGTTTTCGCGCGAAAAGTCTAATTACGATTTCTCCTTTTCAAGTAGTGCGAATCTCGCGAGCATCGCCTCAAGCTGTATCCTATCATTTGCGCCTTCAACTATCCTGAAGTTGTAGTCTCCGATCGCGCTTATCAATCTCAATTTTATCCTGTCAGGAATGTCCATGTTCAAAGATTCTCTGTAGCATTGCAAGAGTATGTCCTCCCCGCTCATTCCATAAGAAAGAACCAGTTTGTTCAATTCATCCCTTGCCTTCATGAAATCACCTGAGAGTGCGCACCTCAACATCACCGCGACCTCTTTTGGTCTTGCTCTTGCTGCAATATCGTATATCTCTTTGTCTGTTACCTTCTTCCTCCCGAATCCAGCGCTCTGGAGTATGTTCGTGAGTTTCCTTAGGTCACCTTCGCTAACGTAGAGAAGTGCCTCAACCGCCTTGGCGTCAACATCGATGCCTTCGCCCTTCGATACCCTTTCGATGTAAGTGCGCATGTCATCCTCACTGAGCGGTTTGAATCGCAGAACAACACATCTGCTCTGTATTGGTTCTATTATCTTGCTTGCATAGTTTGCGCTGAGTATGAAACGCGTAGTGGCGCTGTATTTTTCCATCGTCCTTCTCAATGCATGCTGAGCCTCCGGAGTAAGTGCGTCAGCCTCGTCAAGGAAGATTATCTTTATCACATCGCCGGAAAGCGCAATTGTTCTTGCGAACTCCTTCACCTTCCCACGTATGACGTCAATCCCTCTCGTATCACTCGCGTTTAATTCCAGGAATGCCTCGTTTATTTTGTCTGCGTACAGCTCTTTTGCCATTGCAATAGCGCACGTGGTTTTTCCGACACCTGCGGTGCCTGTGAATATCATGTTCGGGAAGCTCTTTCCGTTGACGAACTTCTGCAGCCTCTCGGCAATTGCACTCTGACCAATGACTTCGGACAACCTGCTCGGTCGGTATTTCTCCGTCCACGATATGTCAAGAACAGCCATAAGAAGCCCCCTTATCGAGTATGCCATCTTAAGATATTTATAGTGTATCTACCGCGCTTTACCTATTAAAACAAAACAATCGGAAATGTTTATAAATTAGAAATCTTTTGATACTCTGTAGAAAAAAAGAAAAATCCGAGGCCTTAGATGAACAAGCTCCTGAAGAATCCAATCACGAAGAAGATAATCGATGACATGGTGGATGGCAAAATAACAAGGAGCGAAGCTACGGCCGCAGTAAACAAAATCCTAGAACTCAGGGTGAAGGCAAGGGGGCTTAAGGATGATGTAAGGGATAGAAATCTAATGAAAAGCCTAGAGGCAGCCACTGACAACGTCTTAGACCTCGAAGTCGTGATGAAAAGCATCACCGAGCATTCCGACTGAATCCCTATAACTTCCACAATATACGAACCTGTAGACTATCCTTATATAGCGGGAAAAGAAAACTCGATTATGAAGATTCAAAGAGTTGAGAAGGAGCTAAAGAGCCTAGTAGAGGAAGGGAAACTTACCATCAGCGGTGCAAATATATTTGAGAGCAATTTTAAACAAGCGCTTCGCGAGGAGCTAACGGCACAGAGAAAGCTTGATGACATAACCCACGGACACATGCCAAAGGAGCAAGCTCCAGAACTCCTAGAACAGATTACAAAAGCCCAGTCTAATATGGTCGACATACTGAAGTCAATAAAGGGCGTAAGGAAGAGCCTTATCGCAAAGTGATAATTTCACTTGCTCGCACTTATTATCTGCTTTAGCACCTTTTTGGTCTCTTCAGGGTCAGATACGCTTATCGACTCTACTCCGATTGCCTTGACTGGGTAATCATTGCCGCCCTCGAACAACGCATCGCCGACAAAGAGCATCTCCTCAATCTTATAGCCGAAATAGGTCTCTATTTTTCTTATACCATAAGCCTTGTCTATACCTCTTTTTGTAACGTCTATCGAATTTGTACCCCCAACCCTGACTTCGAATTCCGGTATAAGTTTGTCAAGATAGCTCTTTATCAAAAGCCTCTTCTTTTGGTCAGGGTCCCACTTGGTTTTGAGCTCCAACGGCGCCTCCTGACCGTTTGCAGAGAATGTTATTTGGGTGCCGCGGTCCTCCAAAACCTGGCCATAGACCTTCTCAGGTTTGCTGTACTCTGCCCGATCCAATGCGGTTTCGAAGGCGTTGATTATCCTGATTTTTTGTCCCTCTTCAAGGTCCTCTGAATAGACTTTGTTCCATCTTCCTTCCTCAAACCTGTAGAATGCGGTGGCGCAGGTGGGTAAAAGGTAGAGTCTTGAGAACCTTTTTGGTTTGTATTCTAAGCCACTGACAAACTGCTTTTGGAATTGCTCAAACCTGCCTCCGCTTATGACTGCAAAGTCCTTGTATTGCAGCAACTCGACAATCAGGCCAGACATCTCGCCGTCCATTTTTCCCTTGCTTGGTGCAAGCGTTCCGTCAAGATCTGCTATAACAATCTTTTTTGCTCTGTAATCGGTCATCGAATCCGCCTATGCAATGCTTTCCCATATCTCTGCAGCTCCCCTTACAAGAATGTAAGCTACAAGTATGCCCGTCAGAATATATCCGATTGATATTGGCCAGCCTGCGGTGTAGACAAGTGCAAGATAGATGAAGGTCACAGCCTTGACAACATTTATTCCGCCCCTCCAGATATCTGATGAGTATATTATCTTTGCGAATTTCGTCTTCATCTTCGATGAGGTGCCCTTTGCACCCATGAGTGCATCGACTAGCGAGTGCCTCACTATTATTATGAACAGCACGAACAGCGGTATTATGTTCAGGTAAGTAAAGACTATCCAGAACACGTACTCGATTATCCTATCGCTTGCAACATCAAGCCTAGGTCCGTATTTTGACTTGGTTCCATACCTTTTCATGTCCCAGTGCGCCAGCTTTCCATCAACCGCATCAAGTATGAACATTATGATTATCAGAGCAACGGTGGGAAGAGGGCTGTATTTTGCAAGTATCATGTATGCTATCAGAAACATCAAGAGTGTCCTAAACAGCGTTACAGCATCAGCGCTCCTCATCAAATCACAATTATTCATACACCAATATTTATAATAGCTAATAGCGAAATTCAAGTGGACTCACACAGTTGTTTTCGATGCAGAATACCGAATTGTTCAAGATAGAAGAGGAGATACTAAAACTATGGGAGGACAACCGCACAAGAGAGAAGGTAAACCAGGCAAATAAGGGGAAAAAGAAGTTCTTCTTTTTAGAAGGGCCGCCATACGCCAATGGCGAACTTCACATGGGCCAAATCAGGAACTATGCAAGGAAAGATGCTGTAATGCGCTACAAGAGGATGCGCGGATTTGATGTGTTTGATAGGGCAGGCTTTGATGTACACGGTTTGCCGATTGAGAACAAGGCGGAGAAGAAACTTGACGTTAAATCAAAGAAGGACATAGAGACAACTATAGGCGTGAGCAACTTCATTAACACCTGCATAGAGCTTTACAAGGATTATGTTGATAGGCAGATAAGCGACGCTAAGAGATACGGAACCTGGATGGATTTCGACAAGGCATACATACCGGCGTCAGCTGACTACATAAACAAGAGCTGGCAGGTTTTCAAGAGAATATACGACAAGAAGCTCGTTTACAGGGCGATTCAGGTAATGCCATATTGTCTTCATTGTGGAACGGTACTTGCAAAAGGCCCGGAGGTGGAGGAGCAGGAAGACACCGACCCTTCAGTTTACGTTGCATTCAAGATAAATTCCAAACTCTCAAAGCCGAGGATAAAGATTGGAGAGAATTCACACCTTCTGATCTGGACTACGACTCCATGGACTCTTCCGGCAAACATGTCGGTTGCAGTCAATCCAAAGGCGCTCTATGTTAGAGTTAGACTTGAAGACAAGGAGTTAATCCTTGCAAAGAACAGGCTAGAAGCCGTAAGCAAACTTCTTGAAGCCAATCCAATTATTCTTGATGAATTTTACGGTTCGGAATTGGAAGGAATATTCTACCTCAATCCGCTTGAGGAACACATAAGGAAACAAAAAGAGACAAGAAAATACCACAAGGTAATATTTTCTGAGGAGATGGTAAACCTCGATGATGGAACTGGCATAATTCATATCGCACCAGCATACGGTCCAGAGGACTTTGCGATCGCAAAGACGAACAAGATACCGCTACTCTCGCTTGTCGATTTGGACGGCAGGTACAATGCGGATGCCGGTAAGTATGAAGGGAAAGGATTGATACACGAGGCGAACAGGGAGATTGAATCCGAATTGCATTCTACTGGAGCACTCCTTTCAAAGGGATCGATAAGGCACAGCTACCCGCACTGCTGGAGGTGCAAGGAAAAGCTCGTCTATTTGCCAACAGAGCAGTGGTTCATCAAGGTGAGCAAGATAAAGGCGAAGATGAAAAAAGAAGCCGAGAAGGTCTTCTGGTATCCTGCGGAAGGAAAGACTTGGTTTGCAGAGAGTATCGAGTCTGCCCCGGATTGGGTGATAAGTAGGCAGAGGTACTGGGACATACCGATTCCAATCTGGATATGCGAGGGCTGCAAGGAGCAGAAAGTTGTTGGATCATTCGATGAGCTCAAGGGCGTATCGGGAAAGAGTCTAGAATTCACCTCGGAACATCTCCACAAGCCATTCATCGACGATCTTACGATAAAATGCGACAAGTGCGCAGCGCATATGAAACGAACAAAGGATGTTTTTGATGTGTGGTATGATTCGGGTGTTGCGCACACTGCGAGCCTTAGCGAGCATGAGTTCAAGGATATGTATGGCAAGGCATTCATATCTGAAGGGCCTGACCAGATAAGAGGTTGGTTTGCGACGCTAATGAAAACCGGAGTCGCAGCCTACGGCAAGACACCATTCAAGACACTCATAATGCAGGGATGGGTAGTCGATGCAAAAGGGGAGGCGATGCACAAGAGCAAGGGCAACTTCGTCACTGCTCATGAGCTAATAAATAAATATTCTATAGACGCAGTCCGCTCATTCATACTCTCTCACACCTCATACGAGATTCTCAAGTTCTCGCACAAGGAGATAGAGGAGATGCAGGGCACGCTCGTTATGCTGTTCAATGTCTCAAATCTTCTAGTCGACTATTCCAACGCGATAAACTATCAGCCACGCAAGCTCAAGAGATTTAGAAGCACTGTTAACATGGACCCCGAGGACGCATGGATAATATCTAGGCTCAATAGCGTCATAAAGGAAGCGACCGAGGGAATGGAGGTTTACGAAGTGCAGCGCCTTGTCAACAGCGTAAATGCCTTCATAGTTAATGACCTAAGCAGGTTCTATCTCAAAATTGCAAAGAAGAAGATACTTGAATCTCCAAAGGCCAAGGCAAAGGCGACAATAGACCTGATAAACAATGTGCTATACAACACACTCCTTCTGCTTGCGCCGATCTCACCATTCGCAGCAGAGAAGCTCTACACCTCGCGTTACAAGACAAAAGAGAGCGCATTCATGGACAAGTGGCCAAAGTATAACAATGAACTGATCAATAAGTCGTTAGAAGACGACTTTGCAATCGCAACTGAAACGGTTACTGCAATACTGAGCAGCAGGGAGAAGGCTGCGATAAAGCTCAGGTGGCCGATAATGGCAGCTACGGTGGAAGTTAGCAATGATGGTGCAAGGAATTCACTGGAGAGATTGGCGAACATAGTCGAGGAATATACAAACACCAAGAAGCTCAACTTGAAGAAAGTAGAGGGAATGAGGGAAGAAGTCAGGCCAAACTTTGCAAAACTCGGCCCATCATTCAAGGAGAACGCCTCTGCTGTTGCGCAAGCACTCAAGGAGGCCGACGCAGAGAAGCTTAGAAGCGGAGTAGAACAAAGTGGGCATTATCAATTGCATACATCAAAGGGGCCTTTTGAGATAACTTCAGAGCACTTCAATCTTGTACAAAAAGTGGAGGAATCAGATGCAGTGTTGTTCAAGTACGGCCGAGTGTCTGTTGACAAAACGGTTAACAAAGAGCTCAGGGACGAGGCGCTTATCAGGGAGTTCGAGAGAAGGGTGCAGCTGATGAGAAAGGAGTTCAACCTAAAGAAACAGGACAAGATAAGTCTTGGATACATGGCAAGTGGTGAGATGGCAGAAGCGGTATCAGGCAATCTGGCAAAGCTCAAGAAGTCGCTAAACGCACCATCCATAAAGGCGCAGCTAAGCAACGAAGGATTATCTCAGGATTTCGATATAGAAGGAGAGATAGTTAAAATCTCGATAAATAAGTTCTGATTATGCGTTCTCTACCGTCGCGCTCTTGAAAGTGCCCCTCTTTTGCATCTTGGTCCAGTCATCTTTGCAGATGACCAGTCTTGTGGTCTTGGTGACCTTGCGCGAGCTCTTCATGCAATTTACGCAGATCTTCTTCTTGCAGTAGTTGCAGGTATTGTACTTGAATATGTCCTTGCCGCAGCGCTCACACATCATAATTATCACGAATAAATAAGGTATTAATATAGAATTAAGTATAAAAGGCTTATCAGATGGGGCAAATGGCAACCAAACCGCTCATAGAAAGGATAGATCCAGAGCAGCAGTTCCAGAGTATGAATAGCTGGTAATGAGCTTTCCTAATCTCTTTTCACAAAACCATTTTAAACCTCTTTATCCTATCTTCAGCTATGTATTCCAAGGAGCTAGAATCTCTATTCAAAAAAGCGGAAGTTTCAGTAGGCGACACCATTAAACTTCTTAATGGGAAAGACACTTTTACGGGAGTCGTGATGCCTCGCCCAGAGATTGGCGATGATTCGATACTTGTAATCAAGCAGGAGAACGGCTATAACATGGGAATCAAGATAGGAAAAGGAGCAAAGATAGAGAAGGTGAACGTTGCGAAGAAGACCTTCTCATTTCCCAAGGTTGAACCAAGGGACAACCACTCACTTCCAAAGGTTACGCTAATCTACACTGGCGGAACAATCGGCAGCAAGGTGGATTACACCAGCGGCGGCGTCTACACAACCACAAAACCCGACGAACTGCTTGCAGAAATACCAGAATTAGGTGACATAGCAAGTCTGGAAATATCCAATCCCTTCAGCATTCTTTCAGAGGATATGACATACAAAGAGTGGCAGGTTATTGCCGAGCATGTAGCCAAGGCATTTAATGAGGGTGCAAGGGGAGTTGTTATCTCTCACGGGACCGATACAATGCATTATTCCTCTTCTGCAATAAGTTTCATGTTGTCAGGACTCAATGGTCCTGTAGTTTATACCGGGGCTCAAAGAAGCCCAGACCGTGGGTCAAGCGATGCATTCCTCAACGTGATCGCTGCTGCACAGGTTGCTGCAAAGAGCAATGTCGCAGAGGTTGGAATCTGCATGCATGGAAGCTCTTCAGACAATTATTGCGACTTTATCAGGGGCACAAAGGTGCGAAAGATGCATACCTCGCGAAGGGACGCATTCAAGGCAATAAACAACATTCCAATTGCACGAGTTATGACTGGAGGTGCAATCGAATATCTCTCAGACCATAGGGAAATATCAAGTGGCACCAAATCAAAGGTCGTTGCCAACACAAAATTTGAGCCAAAGGTTGCACTCATTAAAGTTTATCCAAATTCCGAACCTGGCATAATAGAATATTACACCTCCAAGGGTTACAAGGGCCTCATTCTTGAGGGTACTGGTTTGGGGCATGTGCCAACTACACCAAGCATCAAAGGTCTATCTTGGATACCTGCGATCAAGAAGGCGGTTGATTCCGGGGTGATCGTGGGACTTGCATCGCAGACTCTCTACGGGCGCACGAACGATAAGGTGTATCGCAATCTGCGCGAGGTGGCAAATGCAGGGGCCATACACTGCGAGGACATGCTTCCTGAGGTTGCTTACGTGAAGCTGGGCTGGCTACTTGCAAACCACAAAAAAGAGGAAGTCCCAAGACTTCTTAGAACCAACCTTGTCGGGGAAATAACTGAAAGGATAGAGACGGACTGGTATATGTGAATCACTGGATTTCACTGGTCCTGACAGTTTTTATATAGGATCCAATCTTATTTACCATCTTCTTGTCTTCTGTGACTAATGTTATCCCGGTATATTTTGCACAATAAACATAGGAAGCATCATAGAATGAAAGGCCGAAAGTCACCGCAACATCAAGTATGTTTTTTGCAATTCCTTCTATATCTAATATACTCATCTCCCCAAGCCACTCGTCTAGTATGCCCAAAAATTCGAGCTGCTGCGCCTTTGTATATGTCTTGCGCACCACTCCTTCAACCAGGATTGCGTTTCCAATCTCATATCTGGCAAGCCTGAGTGTATAATTTCCCTCAAGCCTCTCTCCTAGACCTAATCTTACTGCAGTCAGGATGGCTGATGCATCAAACAGGTATGTCATCGACTATCCCTCCCCTCCCTTATATCCCTGACTATGTCTTCCACTGACATTTTCCTCGCAAGTTCCTGAGCAATTTTTAATTTCACCTTCAGCTTACCGAGTCTCTGCCGTGTCAGTGCATCCTCTATTGCCTCCTTAAACACTAACGAAGGCTTTATGCCTAGCCTGCGCATCTTCGCCCTTAGTTTTATCGATATCTTCGCTGACACAGTGACATACCTCTCTTTTTCCATAAATCTATTTTTCTGGTAAGATTTATATACTACTTTGGTAGTATGAATATACTAAAATAATAGTCTAAACTATAAGCGCAACAATGATATAAAAATCCATAGGAAAAAATCCTCATTTTTTCAAAAGATTTAAAAAGTAAGAAGCAGACAAAACATCTCCGATAGGTGCCCATTAGATAATTACTACAATTGTCTTGCCGTAATAATCCTGGAAGCCCTTCTCAATTGCAGCCTTAAGCGAGATTTGCGATTTTGTAATGCTTTCAATCTCACTTTCCATTCTTGCAATCTCCTGCGCAGATTTGGTTTTGTTCTCTTTTCCCTTCCTAAGTTCATCATGCAGCCTTTCAAGTATTTTGAGCTCTCCCTCAAGCCCTGATTTCTTCTGTTGCAATGACCTACGCGAATCTATCATATAATATATATCCGAATTCAGCAGCATTGATATCGCGCTCATCACAACCTCTCCATTCTTCACTTCAACAGCACCTGACGCCACTTCCTTTTCCAGTTCCTGCACTAGCGACCTGAATTCTTCATAGTCTGTCTGGCTGTGCATGTTTCCCATCGGATCCATTATGAAAGTGTTCAGCGGCCTTTTTCTTGTGTGGATGTGGTCTAGTTTCTTTGAGGCCCTATCAAGCGGCGCTGTAAGTGACTCTATCTTCACCATGAGATGATGCACTTCTCCATCAATCTTTAAGATCTCATCCTTCTTTTCAAAGAGCCTTTCTAGCGCCTCTGCCTCGTTCTTGTCCACTTCTACTACCTTACCTGTTCCTATATTTTCCTTTAGCATTTTCACGCCTTCTAGGGCAGCGACTAATTCCTCGTTCTTGAGGCTCAGAGTCGAGATGTTCTGCATGATCATACCGCATGTGTCGAAGTCGTCGATTCTTCTATCCAGTTCGCCCTTGAGTGTCTGCATCAGCTTCTCGATTGTGGTGAATGAGCGCTTCAGGTCGGCAAGATGGTATGAGTAGCAATACATAATCTCCTTGTATTTTGCGTTTGTGGTCAAAACTCTATTGTCCATTTCCTCGACGTTCGCAAGCAGCTGTTTGTATCTAGCGTACACGTTCTGAATGTCCACATCCAGATTTAGTTCTTCGGCGATGTGCTGCAACTGGTGCGCATATCCCACTTTCTGTGTCTTTATCGAATTTATGTTAAAAGACCACAGACCCTCAGTATAAGGTTCTACCTCAAGCTTGCCGAGCCTCGCGCAGAATTCGATAAATTGGCCCTTTGCACTCTGTAGTTCCTTTGTTATACTCGCACCTTTTGATTCAAGTGAGCTCATCTTCTTATTGAATATAGAATTAAGAAGCTCTGCAAGTGCGTCTACACCTACTTCCTCCGCCTTTCCACCTCTTCCAAACAGCATAAGACCCCTGCATCCCTTTCAATCCATTTAGGAATCAGCATCTTTTATAGACAAGTGTGCCTGAAACGAAACATTGGACAACGTTTTTAAATCGAGAGAAACCAGAGTCTAAATAGGTATAAGAGAGTTGCCTGGCAACTATTGGTTGAAGCGATGCTAAAGAAACCTTACATACTCAGAATATCATCGGAGAAAGGTGGAGTTGGGAAGACCACAATAGCCGTGAACTTAGCGATGAGGTTGCACCAGAACGGTTACCAGACTCTTCTTGTGGATGGAGCGTAACCAATCCTTCGTTAACCCTACATCTAGGACTTGAATGGGCGCGCCAGGGATTTGAGAACTTCACAACAAAGAACAAGTCCCTAGACGATGTCACGATGTCCTATTCGACAACTGGACTAAGAGTCATACCCGGAACCCTTACGAGAAAGGGCTTCACACTTACAGAGAGCATGTTCAAAAGGAATGTTGACCGGTATAGGAAGAGCCAGTATGACATAGTAGTGATAGATACGCAACCCGGAGTTCTGCTTCCTGTCTGGTCGCCAAAGTATCTAGATGAGGTCCTAGCTATCACAACTCCTGACATGCCGAGCTTCACTAGCTGCATGCACCTTACCCATTATCTTGAAAAGAGGAGGATAACCTATTCGGTTGTGATAAATAAGATAACTAACAAAAGATATGAGCTTAACCACCGCGAGATCGAGGACATATATCCCAAAAAGATAATAGGTAAATTGCCTCATGATGAGATAGTACCACTTAGCATTGAGCGCAGAATGCCTGCGGTGCTGCTAAACAAGAGAGCAAAGTTCTCAAGGCGCATGGAGACTGTGTATGAAAGCATGGCGGAAAACATTGATGCAAGATAGGAACAGATACGGTGGGGTAAATGAAAAAACAGGATATAATATTTCTTAATTCCGTCTTCTTCGTTCTGGGCTTCACCTTTGTCTTCTCAATTGTTGGAATACTGTTCCAAACAGTGCTCTCAAACGTCGCATTCTCCGCAATGAACCTTCTCAGAATCGTTGGCGGATCAATAATAATAGTATTCGGCATCATGCTACTACTATCGATAAAGTATGTCATCCCGTTCTTTTCGCAGGAGCACAAGATCCATGTAAGGAGGTTTCGCAACAGCTACATAACCTCATTCGTCTTCGGTCTTGCTTTCGCGATCGGCTGGACGCCGTGCGTGGGCGCCATACTCGGGGCGATATACACTCTTGCAGCAACATCGCCAGGAATAGGTTTCCTTTTGCTCATGGCATTCTCGCTTGGGATAGGCATACCATTCCTGATAGTCGGCGCGTTCACATCAAAGCTTTCAGATTTCATGCGCAGCATAAAGGGATTCCTCAAGTACTTCAACATAATAAGCGGATTGTTCCTGATTGGAATAGGGCTGCTGGTCGTCACAGGATACATAGGGGTAATATCCGTGTTTTTGGTAGGTCCTCAGGGACCCATGTCGCTTAGCAACCAGCTTAACTTCGCGCTTGCGCTGCTAGCAGGCGTGCTAACCTTCCTTTCTCCATGCATCTTGCCTTTATTGCCCGCATATCTATCATATATGGCAGGAACCAGCGCAGAGGCGGTGAAAAGATGAAGATAAATATCTACCTACTTGTATTCGGAATACTTGCACTGATCATAGTAGCCGCAGCGGCGTCAACATTTGTCTTCAACCAGAATCTTTCATCGCGCAATGTCACTTTGCAAAACTATGGCCAGGCTCCCAACTTCCAGGGGATAACAGCATGGATTAACTCACCATCGATAAACATAACGCAGCTGCGAGGCAAGGTCGTCTTGGTGGATTTCTGGACGTATTCGTGCATAAACTGCATACGCACAATCCCATTCCTGAACGCACTGGATGCAAAATATGGCAGGGAGGGTCTTGTAATAGTAGGTGTTCATTCCCCAGAATTCCAGTTCGAGGCAAACTACACCAATGTACTCAACGCAGTGCAGAGGTTTGGGATAGAATATCCAGTCGCTTTGGACAGCAACCATTCAACCTGGGATGCATACCATAACCAGTACTGGCCAGCTGACTACATAATCGATGCAAATGGCACAATAAGATACGAGCAGTTCGGTGAAGGAGACACCAACACCACCCAGATAGTGATACAGCAACTGCTCAAAAGTGCGGGATACAATATCAATTCCAGTTTTGTGAACTTCACAGACAGCGCAAATTTCAGCCAGATAGGATCTCCTGAAACCTATTTCGGCTATTCAACCGCTAGGGCGCCCCTTGGCAACGCGCAGGGATTCGTCCCAGGCAATGTCGTAAACTACATTGGGCCAAACATATCACAGGCAAACACAGCCTACCTATCTGGGGAATGGTACAATGCACCTGACGGGATGGTGGCTGTCAACAATTCGAAGATATTCTTTGTGTACAAAGCAAAGAATGTCAATATAGTCGCATCCGGCAACTCATCTATAACAATAAGGCTCGATGAATCGAACCTTCAGCCCTCATATCTTGGCGCAGATGATAAAATCGTGAATGGCAGCGCCACAGCAATAATAAACTCTTCACGACTCTACGACATTGTTTCGGCACCGTCCTATGGAATCCATATATTGGAAATAGATGCCAAGCCAGGATTCAAGATCTACACCTTCACGTTAGGTTAAATCTAAAAGGTTCTCTTTCCAATTAACAATGGTGGAAAAATGAAGGATGCAATAAAGACAAAAAGGAGCGAAAATCCGCAGATAAAGTCGCAAGCATTGCCATTTCATCGTGACTTGAGAGATAAAACTCTGATAGATAAACAGGTAAAAGCAACTGTTCTTTTACAATTAGAATTTGGCTTCCAGGAAACAATGCTGAATTTCTTCATAAAGAATGCTACCTCTAAGGCGGTAAGCATCGGCGAGATTGAGGACATACTGCAGCCTGATTACAAGAAGAGCAAGTGCGTTGACCGGGAGATGGAGCGGCTGGTCCACAGCTTCATATTCCAACTGGTTGGACGCGGAATACTTCAGGAGACCAGCACATTTTACATGGGTAGAGGAGTTCTTGCCTACAAACTTAATGCAGACATAAAAATGGAGCTTGACGGAAAGGAGATCTTCAAAAACGGCATGAGAGTTGAGTGAACGATGGCAGTATTACTAAAGAATGGGATAGATTACAATATACTCCTAGCAGACTCGTTCAGGGATGGCAAGACAAACGTGGCTGCCTGCGGGATAATAATGCGAGGAGATAAGGTGCTTCTCATCAAGAGAGTGAAGGGAGGTGAAAGAGGTAGCGAATGGGAGATTCCCGGAGGCAAAGTCGAAAAGGGCGAGAGTCTTAAAGAAGGAGTTATCAGAGAAGTGCGAGAGGAGACAAATCTTACGGTAACCGATATTACAAAGTATGTGGGAAAGGCCGATTATACTTTTCCAGGATCAAAAATAGAATTCAGATTATTCATGTTCACAGTGAATGTTGAAAACACGGCAGTGAGGCTAAGACCTGATGAACATGAAGAATACCTATGGGTGAGAATGAATGAGGCAAAGAAGTATCTCCATCCTGATGTGTTCACAGACCTATTCCTTTCATATATAGATTCCCTGAAAGTGTTCTAATGGACTTCATATTTGTTACATCAAACAAGAACAAGCTACGAGAAGTAGAAGAAATACTCGAAAGAAAGGTAAGGCACTCATCGCTTGAGATTCCAGAGATACAGTCCCTTGATGGCGTTGATGTGATAAAGGACAAGGCGGTTAAGGCGTATGAAATCCTAAAGGAACCAGTAGTTGTTGAGGATACAAGCCTGCACATAAAAGTGCTCAATGGTTTTCCCGGCGCCCTTGTCAAATGGGTGCTGCTAAACTGTGGAGTGGAGAGGATGTGCAAACTCGTGAGAAAGGGGGAAGACAGAAGCGCATATGCAGAAGTCCATATCTGCCTTTATGATGGGAAAAAGTTTCGCTTCTTTGCAGGAAGGACAAATGGAAGCATTGCGCAATCACCAAGAGGACAAACAGGCTTTGGTTGGGATGTGCTATTCATACCAGAAGGATATACGAAGACTTATTCGCAGATGGACTCCGAGCTGAAAAACAAGATATCGCACAGGGGCAAGGCGTTTAGGAAATTCAAGAAGTTTCTGGAAGAGTGATATTGCCAACCACTGCTATGCCTATATCATTCACATTAGTTCCCGTCGTACCCGTTCTGAGCAAACAATTCAGATCCTTTAACGCATTATAAGAATCATTATTCTCTAAAGCCGCCTTTAGCTCAGCGACATTTGCATTTTTGAAAACTTTCCTATCGACAATCGCGCCCGCAGCCTCCTTTATTCTATCCACCCCATCGGTGCTGAAAAATCCAATTGTCATATTCTGTGCCACTTTGCTCTTGCTATTGTTTAGTGCAATAAGTGCCGCTAAGGCTTGTTCTTGATTTCTGCCCCCAACACCGTTGCCAAGCACAGTAACTGTAGTCTCTCCGCCCCAGATATAAACATTCTGCCGGATCTCTCCAGACTTTTCAAACCTAGAATTATGGCCCATGATATTCCTGGCATATTCTATACCTACACGTCTCGCCTCTCCTGTAACCTCCGAGCCATAGTTTTTCACCATATTGAGCTGGGGATACTTTTTCAGCATGTACTCTGCGGTTGCCTTGCACACGTATGCGTTGTCACCTAGCAGCACCGTCTTGATACGACTAAATATTTTATGATCTGGTTTTGCGGTTTCAGTTATAATATTTTCCATGCCGTACTTCAATCGTTTTATGACACGCTCCGAGACTTTGTTGAGAAGATCATGTTTCTTCAATATGTTATGTGCATCAGCAAAAGTTGTTGGATCAGGAACAGTTGGGCCAGAGGCAATGGAGCTTAGATCATTGCCCACCACATCAGAGAATATGATTGATATTTGTGTTCCATCACCATATAGTGGCAACTGCCCTCCCTTTAACCTTGAAAGGTGCTTCCTCACACAGTTAATCTCATAGATTGTTGCGCCGCTTTTGAGTAGCAGATTTGTGGTCTGTGCTATATCTTCTATCTCAATATCTGTAGCAGGCACCTCAATCGAAGCCGAGCCGCCACCGGAGATCGCAAAAATCACCAGTGTTTTTTCATCAGCTTCCTGAACGAGTCCAATCGCTTTTTTTCCTGCAATAACGCTTTTTTCTGTAGGAATTGGATGCGTTCCCTCACATACCTCGATGTTTCCAATCCTGTTCTTTGTTGTGATTCCTTGGGGCACAGCAATTACGCCCTTTGTAAGTTTGTCTCCAAGTATCTCTGTGAGTTTCTCTCCTATATCCGGCGCTGCCTTTCCTATTATCACAGTGAATATCTTATCGTAATTGCTGAGGTCAAAGCTATGTTCCTTTATTCTCAAGATGTTGTCTTTCCCGAGCTTTATTTGGTTCTCCATCATGCTTGAGGGCATAGCCTTCATAGTCGCGTATTCCAAGGCCTCCAGAATAACCTTCCCTCTATTGCCTACGTCGTCATTTAGCAATTCCTCTTTGTTCTTGAACAAGCCCCCCATTATACCGGAGTTATTAGCCTTGTAGGATATTTTATATATTTTGTATTGTTTTGTTTATCTAAAATTCGGTGGGCCCATGCACGATGCTGATTATTACAAGAAGCTTGGATTTAAGTGCGGCCTTGAGATTCACCAGAGACTTGCGACAAAGCACAAGCTTTTCTGCGAATGCGACCCCAATCTGACCGAGGAAGAAGAAATAGGAAGAATAGAAAGAGTGCAGCGAGCTGTCGCAGGTGAACTCGGAAAGGTTGACATCTCAACAAGCTTTGAGAGCGCCAAGAAAAGGACATTTGTCTACAATTCATTTCGGGATGCAACCTGCCTTGTGGATGTTGACGAGGAACCGCCGCACGAACTAAACCAGGAGGCACTCGATACAGCGCTTCTTGTTGCCGCAACCTTCAACTCAAAGGTTCCTGATGAGATAGAAGTCATGAGGAAGGGGGTGGTTGACGGAAGCGATCCAAGCGGATTCCAAAGGACGATGCAGGTTGGATATGGCGGCCATCTTGAACTTAATAAGAAACACATTCCAGTCCCATCAATCTTCCTGGAAGAGGAGTCAAGTGGAATCGTATCGCAAGATGAGAACAGTGTGGTTTACAACACCGATAGGCTAGGCATACCGCTTATCGAAATTGACACCGATCCTGTGCTTTCCACCCCGCAGGAAGTAAAGGAGGTTGCATTTAAGATCGGCATGCTGCTGCGGTTGACCGGAAAGGTCCAGCGTGGCATCGGTTCCATAAGGCAGGATGTCAACCTCTCGATCGCAAACGGCGTCAGGGTGGAGTTGAAGGGATTCCAGGAGCTGGACATAGTCGACGTGATAATAGAGAATGAGGTGGAGAGGCAGATCAATCTTCTCAAGCTAAGGGACGAGCTTCGCGAGAAGCACGCGGATATCGGCGAGGCTGTTGATGTTACAGATGTCTTTGCGCAGAGCACCTCAAAGATAATCAAGGAGAACCTCAAGGGCGATGGAGTGGTCTATGGCGTAAAGCTGAAGGGATTCTCAGGAATAATCGGGTTTGAGATAAATCCAAATAGGAGACTGGGCAGCGAGATAAGCGATTATGCTAAAGTGTCAGGGATAAAGGGGATAATTCACAGTGATGAGGAGATGGCAAAGTATGCGATATCTGACAAGGAGATAATGCAACTCGAGAGTGTTCTTGGCCTAAATGAGGGAGATGCATTCATGCTAGTCAGCGGGCAGAGGGATTCTGCAAAGATAGCGATTCAGCGCGCGATAATGCGTGCGAAGCTCGCAACAAGCGAGATACCACTTGAAACAAGGGCAGTTGATTCAAAGAACCTAACAAGCAGGTTCATGAGGCCTCTGCCCGGCGGAGCAAGATTGTATCCCGAGACAGACTCTAAGCCCATAGGGGTGGACGCTAAGCGGTTAGCAGGGATGAAGAAACATGTTCCAGACATAGAGAAAGTCGGCAAGACTCTCAAGGGCGATATAGGAAATGCGCAGCTAGCAGAGCAGATGCAAAAGTCTCCGCTTTTGCAGCTCTACAATAACATAATTGAGAAATCAAAGGCAGACCCGAAACTTGTTGCAGCATTTTTGCTCGAGAAGATGAAGGACCTAAAGAGGAGCGGGCTTGAAGTGGATGCAATCCCAGAAGAGGTCCTTGTTTACATCTTCGAGGGATACGCCAACGGCATACTTACAAAGAATGCACTCGAGGAGATAGCAAAGCAGCTTCCAAAGAACCTTGAGGACGTCGACAAGATAGTCAGCGGCAAGAAGCTAGAGAGGATATCAGGCAAAAAGCTCAAGAAACTTATTGAAGGATTCCATGAAAAGGATAAGGGCATGCTGATAAAAAAGATAATGTCGCAATACAGATTGAACGTGGACGGCGAGGAGCTCAACTTGCTCCTGAAATGATTATATGGATTACGAATTAGTCGGAAGTTCAATGCAGTCGCTTAAGATTAGTCTTAAGCCCGGAGAGAGGATATATTCCGATTCAGGGAAGATACTGAGCAAGAGTGCAAGCATAGTTATGACACCAAGGATGGTCGGCGGGCTCATGGGCGCAATCGAGAGGAAGATAGTTGGAGCGACCGGGATGCTAACAGAATTTAGGGCGGACAAGACAAATGGAGAGGTCTCGCTCTCTGGAATAATGCCTGGGAAGGTCAAGGCAATAGAACTAGGTTCAGGAGAGGCATTCGTTGCCGAACAGTATGCATTCCTCGCAGCAGAGGACACAGTTAACTTTTCAATACAAACGATGAGCTTAGGTGCAATGTTTTTCGGCGGTGAAGGAATCATTCTGCAAAAGCTGGTCGGTCCAGGCACAATTTTCATACACATAGTGGGCGACATAATTGAATACGATGTCGATGATGCACATCCTGTGGAGGTAGATCCAGGACACGTTGCAGGGTATTCATCCACACTTCAGTTCAAAGTCAGATTTGTAGACAACATAAAGACCGCGATGTTCGGCGGCGTCGGATTGTTCCTTGCAAACTTCACAGGAAAGGGAAAACTCTATCTTCACAGTGTATCAAGATACAAACTATCGGCTGAGATATACCAGCAAGGCAAATTGCAGAATCCGAAGGACAAGCAGTATCAGCAATGATTATTTTGATTTCAAGATGCATCAAGGGTCGCACTGTAATTTCTTAACTGTTTCCTAAGTTCTTTGTAATTAGGACACAGTCCTCCAACCACTTTCCAAAAATCCCCCGAATGATTTAGTTCACTAAGATGCGAGACTTCATGGCTGACCACATAATCAACAATCTCTGGAGGCAGCATCGAGAGGTAAGCATTGAACTTTATCTCCCTGCTCGATGTGCAGTATCCCCACTTCCTCATTCTCCTGAATTTTATCTGCTTTGCCGCCTTTCCTGCGTCGAGCAGTTTTTGCTGTGCAATTGGAACCACTTCTTCGATTGTTTTCTTTTTCATAAAGTTCGCTATAGCACGCAAACCAGCTTCCCTGTTCTCCGATTCAACTATCATTGCGTTTTCAATCCTTGTTACCTTTGGTCTTCCTAACTTTTCTCTGAAATCCATACTGTAGTAATTGCCTCCATATAGAACGCTCCCATCCCTTATGAGTTCCCTTGAGTTTGCAATCTCTATTGCATGCTTTGATATCCAGCCCATGTGCTTTTGGATGAGCCCATCAACATTCACAAGTGAATATCTAGGTATTGAGATAATGAGCGTAGAGCTGTTGTGGAACTTTAGCGATATGCTTCTCCTCTTTCCCCTAACCACCGAGTAGCTTATCTCTCCGAATTCCGTTTTTATTTTCTTGTCCATTCACTGCCTCTGTATCATCTGTCTCTTTAGCTCTGCGATCTTGTCTAGCAGCTTTGTCTCCTGTTCGCTTAAAAGGCGCTTGAACTTGTTCCTGAGCAGCATCTCGCTGTTGTCATCAACAAGCGTGTAGAATGTCATATTTTCTTTTATGTTCCTTCCAAGAACTGCATCGTCAACCGAAATTGCAAGGCTCTGGCCCGCCGTCCCTTCAGGCAATGATGCGCCGTTGTGCTGTATCTCACCTATCCTTCCAATCTTCTTTCCGCTTTCGTCCATAAGAAGATAGGACGGCTTTATCCTACCGACGACTATGTCCACTCCGAATACCGCCGGATTCGACACCCTAAAGAAGGCGTTCGGCAGCGCTTTTATCATCCCAGGGAAGGTTATTGCCTTTTCTGCATTCTCTTTCTCCATCTTTTTTGCATCCTCGAGCCACTCCTTGTAGTCGTCTAGCACTTTGTAGATGACGTTCTCGTTTATCACCTTGACTCCCGCAGCCATGCTTTCTGCTTCGGCATCGTAGGCTATGTTCACATTGAAGGAGAGCACCACGGAGTTGTAAGGATCGCTAGCCCGCATCGCAAATGCGTCAAGTATATCGCGCTTGTTTACGTCACCGAGTCCCTTCTTGCTGATGTGTATGTTCATACTCACCAGAAGTTTTGAGAGCGCCTCTAGGCTGCCTATCGTATCAACCTTTAGTATGACCCCTACCGGATCAGTTGCAAACGCCTCTTGTATTTCGGTCTTTATCTCATCGTTGTATGTGCTGGACCTTGTCGAAATTGCCAACGATCCCGGAAGCGCCTCCTCCAGACCAGATCCTGATATTTTTATTCCTGATGCAGCTGCAACAGAGTCTAGATAGTCGAACTTCGAAGTCGAGTCCCTTAGATCCTGCATGGCCTTCGGCTTGAGCAGTGCCTTTATTTTCGCCGTTCCTATTCCGGCGGTGGTGGCGAATGCGATTGTGTCATTGACGTTCAGAGTTCCGTTATAAAGTATCACATCTATTGTTGTTCCCAGTCCCTTCTCCTCCTTCTTCTCAAGTATGCTTCCCTTTCCCGGTTCGCTCGGATCGATGTTGAGCCTTTCACCAAGAAACTTCTGCGAAAGTCCTGTCGCATAAACGAGCAACTCTGCAATCCCCTCTCCAGTCTTTGCGCTAACAGGAAAGAGCGCAAACTCCCTCTGGAAATCCGTTATCCTGTCAAATCTCTCGCTGTTGAGTCCTATCTCGCTGAACTTTCCTATAAGTTCGTAGATCCTTGCCTCTACTTCATTTACGACGTTCTGGTTTTGCTGTGAAATCGATTCCAAGAACGAGTATGTGTCCTTTTTCATCCATCCTGTGATAAGGTCAATCTTGTTCGCCGCGACTATGAACGGCGTTTTGTACTCCTTAAGTATGTCTATTGCCTCATATGTCTGTGGCTCAAAGCTCTTTGTTACATCCACCACTAAAATCGCAAGGTCGGCAACACTCCCTCCTCTTTTTCTTAGGTTGGTGAATGCCTCGTGTCCAGGAGTGTCTATGAAAAGAAGTCCGGGTATCACCATCTTCGCGCCGAACCTCTTGAGCAGATCTCCAGCAACCTTCTCAATTACATCCAGCGGCACCTCGCTTGCCCCGATGTGCTGTGTTATCCCTCCTGCCTCCTTTTTTGCGATGGTGGTGCTCCTTATTTTGTCTAGCAACGATGTCTTTCCGTGGTCTACGTGACCCATTACGCTTATTATCGGCTGCCTTATCATCTCAAACACTTGCGCTGTTAAGAAGCTATAAATACCATTAGATGTATTAACTATAAAAATATCCTAGGTGAGCATATGAGCAGAGAACTAATATTCATAAAGCCTGACGCGATAGAAAGAAAGCTTGTTGGCACTATAATCTCAAGGTTTGAAGAGACCGGCCTTACCATGCAGAAAGTAAAGAAGGGAAGGATATCCCCTGAACTAGCAGAGTTGCTCTATCCTGATTCTGAGACGCAGCTCAGCGGAATGGGCGGCAAGACGCTTTCGTCTATGTCGGAAAAGGGAGGAACAGAGATGGTAATGAAGCTCTTTGGAACCACAGACCCACTTGGTATCGGCAAGCAGCTCAACCAGTGGAACAGGAAGTACGCAGTATCTACTGACGTACTTGCAATCGTACTTGAGGGAGAGGATGCAGCAAACAAGTCGAGGGCACTCATTGGAAAGACTGATCCATCGATATCTCCAAAGGGGACAATACGCGGAGACTACGGCAACGATTCAATTTACCAGGGAAACATTGAGATGAGGGCGTGCAGGAACCTTGTGCACGCATCCGACGCAGAGACATGCGAGGGCGACGTCGCTAATTTTGAGAAGCTCTTCTTCAAAGAATGAGACGAAAGCTGAGAAAGGAATTTAACTTCGTGAGAGGTAAATCCCACATGCTTTAGCGGCGGGATGAGAGCGAACCGCAGATAATTAGAAGCCCCTTTACCATCAGGGCATATTGGCATCGATACCATCTTGGTTGATTGGTATGTTCTCGCTTCATCTGATTTGCCTGATTGGAAGTCAGGTCTTATATCCCATCTACGAAATTTATCCTTTCGGATTCCGACGTGTCCCGCCGTATAATTGTATTTTGTCAATTGCATTTATATACTTTTTATTTCATATTATATCAATCTTGGTTGATTGGGAAGCCCACACTCTTTAGAGGTGGGAGGATGTCACATGCCTGCAGAGAACTAATTCCTGAGTCTATGTCGATAGGTATGATCAAGGATTCCGAAAGCAAGCGAATCGAACTCGCGTCAAAGAGCGTCAGCGAGCTAAAACAGATACTAAGAGAGAAAAAGGGCAACCGCAAGGATAGCACACTTAAGACCCTAGCGTACAATCTCAAGATAGCCTTACAAAAAAACGTGTTCGACAAGCTTATCCAGCAAAAGAGCCGCTCAGAGATTGCAAGTGAGCTTGACATGAGCCAAGATACTGTAAAGACATTCAGGAGCAGCCTGCGTGCTGTTGGCCTAATAACCTACAAGGGAGACCTCTATAAAGAACAAGTAACGGCGTCTATCGCCACGTCATACAAGACTATTGACCAGATAAGCAGTGAGCAAAGAATTCCACCCATCACGATATACCGCATAATCGAGCGCTTTGAAAACTTGGGCATGCTCTATGTTTCGGGCACAATCAGCCAAAAAGGGAAGAAGTCGTATCTCTACAAGCTCAAGCCAAACTGGATGGAGATGTACGAAAATGCGATGCAAAAGTAGCTACATTCCCATCATTGTCGCCCGAATGTTCCTGCTTATCATCTCAGGGGTCCACATCGGCTCCCACTCCAGCTCAAGGTTTACCTCGCCGTGATCCAGGAGCTCTTCTAATCTAAGTTCTGCGTCTGCCATTATGACGCTTGTGACTGGGCACATCGGACTTGTCATAGTGAGCTTAACCTTCACGTTGTTTTGCTTGTCAATCTTGACATCATGTATCAATCCAAGATCGACTATGTTTATGCCCAGCTCAGGGTCGTTGCATTTCCTAAGAACGTCGGTTACCTGTTTTATCGTTAACTGCTCCATGCTAATACCTGCCCGTCAAAAACTAAAAGCTTAATGTGGGGAGCACTGTCCGGAGGATGTCATCCAGAGGCAGTTGAGATTGCTAGAGCAGATATTGCCTCCCATGTCCCTGTTGAGGCTGGTTGAATTCTGCGAGTACTTCACGCACATTATCCCCGCAAGGCTCTGGTTTAGGAGCAGGTTCTGCTGCACGCTCTCGATGGTGGCATTAAGGAATCTAATGCCACTGGCGCCTTTGTTTGCAGTGTTGTTCAAAATGTTGAAACCGGTTCCCTTGACAAAGGCCATGGAGTTGTTCGCGTTGATTATCCTGTTATTGGATATCATTCCCTGCAATGAGTTGGTTACGAATACCCCGTAAGAGGCGTTTAGCACCTTGTTGTTGTTTATCATCGGGTAAGATGTACTGTACACGCCAATTGAAACATTTGCCGTGGTTGCTATGGTGTTGTTCTGTATCAATGTTCCATATCCGCTTGTCCTAACCGCGTTGGTGAAGTTCTTTAGGTAGCAGTTCTCAAGTTCGACTTTGCTTGAATTTATGACATTGAGGAAAGTACCACCATTTGTTGCAAGTATCGTATGGTGGCCGCAGTTTATGACCGTACCGTTTGCCGTGGTGGCTGGCCTTGGGGTGCTGTTGGTGACAGGGGTAGGCGGAGTGTTGAATACTGTGAAGCATGTGCCACCGAACTTATAGAGCGCATCGCCGGTGTAATCAATGTATGCGCCCAAGCTTATCGCAGCGCACGGCTGCTGCTGCACCGTAGGATTGAGCTCTACCATCCATCTGCAATTGCCTTTAGTGCTCCCGAAGTTGATCCCGCCGAGTTCGGAGTAGATGCCGATGCTCGAGTTTGTGCATATGTAATCTAGTTTGGTGTTTGCGCTTGCGGAGTTGTTGAAGATCCTGTTGTTTGCGGAATTGGTTATCACGAATCCGTATCCGTTGTTTAGTGTGGCGTTGTTGAAAGAGAAGATGTTGTTTGATGAATTTGTTATGGTAAAGCCGTCAGTTGAGTTGCTGCCCGCTGTTGCGGATGCGCTGTTCATAGTTACGTTGCTACTTGTCAACTTGTTAAGCACGAATGCCGCGTAAGCCGTAGCGCTGGTCACATTATTGCCATATAGCGCTGCATCAGTCAAATTCTTTAGCGAGTATCCGATTCCAGAGTTTATCACACGGTTGTTTAGCAGCGTTATCAGGCTTGAGTTGCTTGATGATATTCCAGTCTGGAACCTGTTGACGTTGCACTTCTGTACGGTCACGTTATCATCAGCGCTGCCAATGAAGATTCCGGTTCCAGAGAGGCTTCCACTTATCTGGTAGTTGTTGCAGCTGAAGTCGACATTTGAAGTTTGTATGTTTATGCACTTGTTTCCACCTATCAGGTTTCCAGTGAGCGAGTAGCTCCCGCTCTGCAGTATTGTATCACAATTATTCACTGGCACAAGGGTGATAGGTGGTTTCTGCTTCACTGCGCAGCTGTTTGCCCAGCTGCAGTCTGATGTGCCGCAAGATATTCCCTGGTACTGGTTCTGCGTTCCGTTGTACGTTCCAGCGCTGCAGTAAATGTCCGACTTGGTGTTTGATTGATATTTGCCAGTGTTGAAAGAGATGCTTGTAGTCTTGTCCACGTATGCGCCATAAGCATTCTTGCTCGCATTGTCATTTCCCAATATGACCGAACCGGTTCCATTCAGATAGATTCCATAAGTGCTGTTAAGCACAGTGGTGTTAAGCACCGCGCCCAGAGTTCCATTTGTGAGCTTTATGCCATACTGGGCATTAGATACTGTAAGATTGGAAATCTTGATATTGAAGTTGAAGCTGGCAAATACGCCTACAGTGTCATTGCGGAGCACGCAGTTGCTTATCGTGGTGTTGAATTGACTAGAGGCGTTTATGGCGTATGGCGCATTAGAGATCGTGTTGCCGTTGCAGTTCAAGTTCACGTTTGGGGACAATATCCTTATGCACGGATAATTCTTTGCAAGCGGGTTGGAGGTGTTTAGGTAGTTGTTCATGTCAAGGCTCTGTGCGAGCGTGTATCTCCCTCCCCCATTTATTGATCCGCAGCTGTTTATCGACTTAGAGCCGAGCGTCACTGCGGATATGTTTGAGGGTATGTTGGTGGATGTGCACTGCGCAAAGTTGCATCCGTAGTTGTATGCGCACGTAGAGGAGCTGAACTGGTTGTTTTGCCTAAAGCTTGCGTTGAGGCTGTTGCACACAAGGTCCTCAGGGTTGCCTGTCATTATATCCTTCTGGAAGGTGTTGTTGGTCGAGTTAATAACCATGCCGTAGTATGCGTTTTCAAGTACCGCATCACCAATGATCCTGTTGAATCCCCCCTTGTAAAGTCCCAGCGCGCCGCTCTTGCTTGATGCCGAGCTCACGGTGTTGTTTGCGACTATGTTGTTGCTCGATGAATTAAGGAATATTCCAGACATTGCGCTCTTGGTGACATTGTTAAACACCAGTTTTGAGTTTGTGGTGTTGTTTAGGTATATATCATATGAAAACGAAGAGAGTGCGAACCCACTTACCGTGACGTTGCTAAAACCACCCACATATATTCCGTAAGTGAATGGAGGAACGCCTGTGAATGGCCCGCTTCCAGTGAGCTTATTCTGATTCCCAACAAGCTGGACGTTGCCGCTTTTCACGTTTATGCACGCTCCCCTGTTCAAGTTGACGTTGATGTCCTTGCTCAGATAATATGAGCCAGGTTTGGTTATGTTCATGCATCCCTGAATTTCGGATTGCAAGCTCGCTATTGTCGTGACCGTAGTTCCACCACCAGTTGTGGAGGGCTTTATTCCTATTATCACGACACCGACCACAATCAGAACTATCAGTGCGAGAACACCTAGAACAATTCTTATGTTGCCGCCGGACTGTCTCTTCTTCAAGCGCTCTATTGCATCCTGATCCTGACCGTACTGCCCCTGCGCCTGGTTCACCTGTTGGTCTAAATCAGGTTGTTGAGAGGATTCAGGCGATAGATTAAGGGGAAAATTGTAGCCAAACATGCAAATCATTCTATGAATACGTCTTTTATACTAATTCTTGCACTTATTTATATCTAACTTTATTGTTGCCTCGGTAACTCAGCTCGGCAGAGTGGCTGCTTCGTAAGCAGTAAGTCGGGGGTTCAAATCCCTCCCGAGGCTTATTTCCTTTCAGGCACGCTTGTCTTGTGCCTGAGCATCTCTCTTATGCCTAGTGCCAAGCTGGTCATCCCAATCCCTCCAACAACCAGCACTACAGCTAGGGTTGCTATTCCTATGGAATCGAGGTTGGGTATCGGATTCCCTGTGCCTATGCCAATATTGTCTAGGTATGGAAAGAGAATCACAGCTATTCCTATCAGCGAAAACATGAAACCTCCGTAGTAGAGTGTTCGCCCTGCGGTCTTCCTTGCGATGTAGGTGACCTTCTCTTCGCCGAGCTTCTTTATCCTTGCAAGATTCGCAAACAGAGCCCCAAAAACAATCTGCATGAGCATTGTGCCTATTCCAAAAGCCAATCCCACCAGTGGCGCATACCAGATGCTTGGAACCTGTGGGGCAAGTATGAATGTGATTATCGTTGCGTACGCTCCGAAGCCAAAGCCTGCGATCAAGCCGTGAACCGTTGCCATCTTGAGCGGCACCTGCTTTAACTTTTCCTCATGCAGCGGCATACGCTCGGCTTTCTCAGTGTGATGCTTTTCTCCATGGAGCAGAACATCAAATGGTATGTGCAGATATTTTTTCTTGTTAAGTATGTAAGCGCCTGCGACTGCCATTGCTATTCCCACTATCACATATACGGGCCCATTAAGATCGTACTGTCTATATATCGCAGCGAGCCCGATAAATCCCAGTGTCGTCAAGAACGCCCTCTGTAACGTGAATCCTGAGGAAAAGGCAAAGCCGGCCTTCATACCTTTTTTTGTGCTGTAGCTGCCCACCGCATAGCTGAATGTTATCGGCCATGTATGCTCGTCTGGTGTTACGCCGTGCAGTATGCCAAGTATGAATGCGATTACCAATATTGTAATGATGCTAAGGCCGCCAGGCGGGTTTAGTATGTAGTTTAAATCAAGCATTTCAAATACCTATTAATAACTATTCCTAAATAAGTTAATAACTAAATATTAATAAACCTTGTGAACTAAGTTATTAACTTTAATAAAACTCGAAATCTATTAATACTAGTTTGACCTTATTAATATTGGAGATAAACTGGAAATACTTAGCATTTCGATTGACAAGCAGTCGCTCAAGCAGCTTGAAGAAGTCCAAAAGAAACTTGGTTTTAAGAGCAGGTCCAAGATGCTGCGAAATGCAGTGCTAAGCATGCTCAAGGACTACGAAGGCCTTGAATCCCTGAAAGGAAATGTTGAGAGCGTATTTGTTCTTACTTATAAGGAATCTGAAAAAAATCATGTCTCTGACATGTTGCATAAGTTTGAGGATGCGATAAAGACGGAGTTGCACCAGCATCATTCAGGAACATGCATTGACATTCTCAACATAAACGCAAACGCAAACAAGACAAGGGAATTCTTCAGTGTGCTAAAAAGAAATAAATGCGTGTATTCGGTGTCGTGCACGATAATAAGGGAGACAAGATGAAATTAAACAAGCTTACAAAGGAAGAGGAAAGAGTGATAGTGAACAAGGGAACCGAAATGCCTTTCACCGGCGAGTATGACGACTTCTACAGGGACGGAACATACGTCTGCAGAAGATGCGGCCAGCCCCTCTACAAATCCGATAGGAAATTTGACGCCCATTGCGGATGGCCTGCATTCGATCAGGAGATAAAGGGCGCAGTAAAACGGCTTCCTGATCCGGATGGAATGAGAATAGAGATAGAGTGCGCAAACTGCGGGGCTCATCTCGGACACGTATTCGAAGGAGAGCACTACACTGAAACGAACACAAGGCACTGCGTTAATTCAATATCCATGAAATTCATACCAAAGAAGAAGAGCAAAAATGAAAAGTGAAACTATAGTATTTGGCGGAGGATGCTTTTGGTGCACAGAAGCTGTATTTGAAATGCTCAAAGGAGTCGTTAAGACCGAACCCGGCTACGCTGGCGGAACAACTGTAAATCCCGATTACGAAAGTGTTTGTGAAGGAACGACTGGCCACGCAGAGGTTCTTGAAATAGAATACGATCCGGGCACAGTTCCACTCGATAAGCTTCTAGAAATTTTCTTCAAGATGCACGATCCCACTCTATTGAACAGACAGGGTGCAGATGTAGGAACCCAATACAGATCAATTGTACTATACACTAATAGCGATCAGAAGCAGACCATAGAAAAAGCTATCAAAACCGCGCAGAAAGAGTACAACAAACCGATAGTCACCGAAATAAAGAAACTCGAAAAATTCTATCCTGCGGAGGAATACCACAAAAGATATTTCGACAAGAACCCATTCAATCCTTACTGCGGAATAGTGATAGGTCCAAAGATCGCGAAGATAAAAAAGGAGTTTGCCGCATACCTAAAGAAATGAGCAAATCCGTATAAATACCTATTTTGCACAATTAAACTGTGCTTTTATGCTCTTTGATGTTGTAGCCGATTATTACAACAAACTTGAGGGAATCTCATCGCGCCTTGAGATGATAGACGTGCTCACCGAGATGCTCAAGAAGGTGAAGAAGGAGGAGATAAGGAAACTAATCTACATGACGCAGGGCGTTCTCGCTCCGCCATTTGAAGGAATAGAGATCGGTATCGCAGAAAAACTTGTGAGCCAGGCAATCGCAAGGGCTTCGGGCTACACAAAAGAGGAAGTTTTTGCAGCATACAAGAAAAGCGGCGACATGGGCAGTGCCGCAGAACAGATAATATCAAAGAGCAAGCTGCGCAGGATGAGCAGCAACAAATACAACCTCAGCGAAGTTTTCGATACACTAAAGAAGATAGCAATCACTTCTGGTGAGGGAAGCCAGGACCTGAAGATAAAGCACATGTCTGAGCTCCTTGCAGCATCAAATCCGATCGAGGCAAGGTATATTACTAGATTTGCGATGGGCACCCTAAGACTCGGTCTTGGCGATGCCACGATACTCGAATCGCTATCAAAAGCAGCTACGGGGGAAAGGAAGCTCAAAGGTGAACTTGAGAACGCTTACAATCTTTGCAGTGATTTAGGCGAAGTGGGTGAGGTATTATTCAAAGAAGGGGTAAAGGGAATAGAGCACTTCAAGGTAACCCTCTTCAAGCCGATAAGGCCTGCGCTAGCTGAGAGATTGCCAACGGCAGAAGAGATTCTTGAGAAGATGCACGGAAAGGCTGCGGTGGAGAGCAAATATGATGGGTTTAGAGTCCAGGTCCACGTAGACAAGAAGAGCAAAAGAGTAGAGATCTTCTCCAGAAGACTAGAAAAAGTGACCCATATGTTCCCTGAGATAGTAAAAGCCGCTCTCGAGGAACTAGATGTGCGCTCTGCGATATTCGATGGCGAGGCGCTTGCATTCAATGAAGTGACCGGAGAATACTACCCGTTTCAGGAAACCATACAAAGAAAGAGAAAGCACGGCATAGAGGAAAAGAGCGCTGAGCTTCCTCTTCATGTGTTCGCATTCGATCTCATGCTTCTCGATGGTGAGGACTACATGACTAAGCCTTATCATGAGAGGAGGAATAAGCTAGAGCGCATTGTGCAAAAGGATGGAATAGTAAGACTATCCGATTTGCTGATCGCAACCAAGCCTAAGGAACTAGAAAAATATTTCGAGACTGCAGTCGGCAATGGTCTTGAGGGAATTGTGGCAAAAGAGGTCAATTCGACCTACATAGCAGGTGCAAGAAAGTTCACGTGGATAAAGATGAAGAGGAGCTACAAAGGCGAACTCTCAGACACAGTTGATCTGGTAGTTATTGGCTATTATCTCGGGAGGGGGCAGCGCGCAGAGTTCAAGTTTGGGGGCCTTTTGTGTGCAGCATACAACAAGAAGAGCGACATGTTTGAATCAATATCGCGTCTCGGTACTGGTTTCTCAGAAAAGCAGATGACCGAGCTCCAAAAAGTGCTCGACAAAGCCAAGCTAAAGAACAAACCCGCGCGAGTAGCATCAGTAATGGTTCCGGATTTCTGGGTGGATCCAAAGTATGTTGTTACTATAAGAGCAGATGAGATAACAAGGTCTCCGATGCACATGTGCGGAATGGAAAAATTGCCGGATGGGACTGAGGTCGGATACGCGCTCAGGTTCCCAAGACTGATAAGCGACGGAATCCGAGAAGACAAAAGCGTGGAGGATGCGACAACCACAAAGGAAATAATAAAAATGTTCAAGCTGCAGAAAAAGATAAAAGTTAGTGACGCTTAAAGTTAAAGCGAATAATTATTAGTGATAAGATGAGAGCCGAGATAGGAATAATTGGTGGTACAGGACTTTATTCGATGCTTGAAGTCGATGACGAATTCGATGTTGAAACAAAATACGGGGATCCTAGCAGTCCGATAACTCTTGGGAAGATTGGAGGAAAGGATGTCGCATTTCTCGCAAGGCATGGAAAGAATCACACTCTTGCGCCGCACAAAGTTCCTTATCGCGCAAACATCGAGGCGCTAGCCGGACTTGGAATTACAAGAATACTGACGACAAACGCAGTTGGCTCGCTCAAACTAAACTACAAACCTGGCGACTTTGTTTTCATCGACCAGTTCGTGAATATGACACACGGCCGCGCAGACACTTTCTTTGACGAGGAAAAGGTTGTGCACACAGGAATGGCAGATCCGTACTGCAATGAGATGCGTTCGATTGCGATCGGCGAAGCAGTAAGTTCAAAACTTGATTATCACGATAAAGGAACAGTTGTGGTTGTCAATGGACCAAGATTTTCAACAAGATCAGAGTCAAAATTTTTTGCGAACCAGGGATTCGACATAATCAACATGACGCAGTATCCAGAAGCTGCGCTTGCGCACGAAAAAGGGATATGCTACATGGGAATTGGCATAATAACAGACTACGATGTAGGGCTTGAAGGCAATCCAAGCGTAAAACCGGTGACTTTTGATGAAGTTCAGAAAGTTTTTTCAGGAAATATCGAAAAAATAAAACTGCTGCTCAATTCTACGATTCCTAAAATAAGCGCCACAAGGAATTGCAGCTGCGCAAACGTGTAAAATTCCAAATTTCTGGGTTTATTTTCCATTTATATATAAATCGACGACAAAATTGGATTTTGCCATACTATTTTTATGGAATTTTCCTATTACTAAAGTATAAGAATCGGCTTAGAACTTCCATATCTTATACATGGTTTCTACTTGTTCCACTACAAAAATCATCACAGAAGGTTTTTAAATATATGTTATATATATTACCCTTGGCGATCAGATGGTAGACTTTGCAAACGAGTTTTTGGGCAATAGTAACGTTACGCAGGCGGACATGAACCCTCAGATAAAGATAGTGACAATCGGCGCAGGAGGCGGCGGTTGCAACACAGTGAATCGACTTCTAAAAGTCGGAGTAAAAGGCACCGACCTAGTTGCGATAAACACGGATGTGAATCACTTTAAAATAATCGATGACCGAATCAAGAAGATCTTGATTGGTAAATCAATCACAAGAGGACTAGGCGCAGGAGGCGCTCCAATGGTTGGAGCAAAGGCCGCAGAAGTAGACCGACCTCTTCTTGAGGAAGTTCTTTCAGGAGCTCAGCTTGTGTTCTTGTGCGCAGGAATGGGAGGAGGAACAGGAACAGGTTCGCTTCCGGTGCTCGCGCAAATCGCAAAGGAGCAGGGCGCAATCGTAGTATCGATGGTCACTTATCCATTCGACCTCGAAAGAGTAAGAAAGGTAAAGGCAGAGGAAGGAATCCAGCAGCTAAGGAAGTACAGCGACAGCGTAATCATCCTAGACAACAACAGGCTAGTCAAACTGCACCCTAACTTGCCTATGAACGAGGCATTCGCAGTGGCAGATGACGTTCTTGCAAAGGCGATCGGCGGACTTGTTTGGACAATAACCCAGCCAAGCCTCATCAACATCGACTTCGCAGACGTAAGGTCTATCATGGGAAGCGGTGACGTAGGATTCATTGCATACGGTCTAGGAAAGGGCAACGACAAGGTCACAAGCGCAGCAGAGGCTGTGCTCAAGAACAAGTTGCTTGACGTAGACTACGAGAATGCGAAAGGAGCACTGATACACATTTCAGGCGCATCTGATCTCACACTCGGGGATGCAATCAAGGCAGGAGAGCTAATCACGGAGAAGATGGATCCAAAGGCCAACGTAAAGTGGGGCGCACGTCTGATTCCTGGCTACGAGGGACAACTCGAGATAATCGCAATTGTCACCGGAGTTAGCGGATCTAGCATAGTGGGCCACATGGAGGAGAAGAAAGCATCCTCATATAGCGGCATAGAGATGATCTAAAGGATTAGTTTCTTTTATTTTTTGTTTTACTTTCATGTTAAGTATGGTGTAAGAAATGGCGACCTTCGATAACCAGATAGACTACAATTCCTTCACTCCGCGAATAGCGGTTGTGGGGCTAGGTGGACAGGGATGTAACCTTGTCAACAGGCTGCATAATGCAGGCATAAAGAGTGCTGATACAATTGCGATCAACACCGATGCAAACCACCTCAATATAGTAAACGCGAGCAAGAAGCACTTGCTCGGCAAGGCCATAACAAAAGGACTCGGCGCAGGAGGCTACCCAGAGGTGGCTGCAAAGTGCGTTGAGATGGACAAGGCGGAGATTGAAAAGCTCGTAGAAGGGTACGACCTTGTTTTCGTTTGCGGCGGAATGGGAGGCGGAACGGCAACAGGAAGCGCTCCTGGCGTTGCAAGGATTGCAAAGGAGAGCGGTGCAACAGTCATCGCCACAGTTACATATCCATTTGCTTTGGAGAGAAGCAGGGCACTTAAGGCGAACTGGGGAATAGAGCAGCTCAACAAGCACGCTGATACCACAATCGTAATCGAGAACGACCTTCTGCTCAAGTACGCTCCAAACCTTCAGATAGAGAAGGCATTTGAAGTGGTGGACAACCTCACATTGAACGCAGTCAAGGGAATCGCTGATGCGATTATGGTCCCAAGCCTGATAAATCTGGACTTTGCTGACCTTAGAACTGTGGTCGGAAGGACAGGAACCGCAGTGATCAGCGTAGGAACGGGAACTGGATCAGACAGAGTGGAAAGGGCGATAAAGGACACAAGGGCTCACCCGTTGCTTTCAGTGGAATTCGATGGCGCAAAGGGCGGATTCGTTCACGTAACTGGCGGAACAAGTCTCTCAATTGCTGATGCTACAAGAATCGGAGAAGGAGTCACGGAAGGACTCGCAGACAACGCAAACGTCATCTTCGGAGCAAGGCTGCTTCCTGAACTAGGAGACCAGGTCAGAGTGATGTCTGTAATAACAGGAGTCAAGGCGAAGTTCGCGGCAGGAAAGAGCGAGGAAGAGAAGTCTCAGATGCTCAAGATGGACGAACTCGCAGGGTTCTAACTCCTGCTCTTTTTCTTTTTTATTTTGATTTATTCTTAGCAATATTTTTTTAGCTGCTGGGCAAGTAAAGGTATAAAAACTCTCTATGACAATGGTATGTGTTTCTAATTAGGTGAGATTTTGACAGATGAAATAATGCACGTCTCAGTAGGAGACCTCAAGCCAGGAAGGTTCCTTTTGATCGATGGAGTTCCATGCAAGGTCGTGGACATTGAGACCTCAGCTCCTGGAAAGCACGGGTCAGCAAAGGTAAGAATAACAGCTATCGGAATGTTTGACGGTTCAAAGAAGACGCTTCTAAAGCCAAGCCACTCAGATGTTGAGGCTCCGGTGATTGCAAAGACCAAGGCACAGGTTGTCTCGGTATCAGGAACAAATGCGCAGCTAATGGACCTTGAGAGCTACGATACCTACGATCTTCAGATACCTGAGGACCTAAGGGGCGCGGTGAAGGCTGGAGCTGAAGTTGAAGTCATAGAGGCGATGGGCAAGAAGGCAATGACAAGAGTAACAGGAGGATCATGATGGACATCAAGATAGAAAAAGAGATAGAAAACAAGCTGCTGGGAAGAAAGGAGATAATGTTTAGCGTATCTGCAAAGGGAAAGACTCCGGAGAAGGAGCACCTGAAGGTTGAGATATGCAAGAAGCTCAATCTCAACCCTGACCTAACTGTAATAGTCAAGATAGATTCGGTTTATGGAAGCACAGAGAACAGAGTGCTCGCTCACAACTATGCCACAAAGGAGGCGATGTCAGTTGAGATGAAGCATCTTTTCGAGCGCGAGACAAAGAAGGGCGCAGCAGCCGCAAAGGCTGCTGAGGCAAAACCGGCCGAGGAGGCTAAGGCTTAATTTGTGATTACATGGCAGAAGAAGCAAAAAAGGAAGCACCAAAGAAGGCGAAGAAGGCGCCAAAGCCATACAAGCCAGGAAGGTCGTGCCCGAAGTGCGGATCTAGGATGGCAGAGCACGCGAACAGGAACACCTGCGGCAAGTGCGGCTACACAGAACTCAAGTCAAGCTCCAAGGTCGATAACTCTGGCAAGAAGAACTAGAGTACAAGCAGGAAGGACAATCGGCCACATAATCTACACCATACTCCTTCTAATCATAATCGGCATAGCCGCAATACTATACGCATACTCAAGGGGCAGCATTTCCCTTGATCTCTCAAACTACCTGCTCACAGCAGCACTTTCGCTTTTCTTCCCATTCGTAGCTTTCTCATACATGCTAAACAAAGGCATGACTCCGCAAGAGATAGTACAATCCCTAGGTCTGAGTAGGAAAAAACTGACAATGATGATAATAGGAATTGGAATTGTAGTCTTCTTCGCACTTTTCACTCTTGACGTGCTGGTGAACCTTGCGAGTTCTGTAATCGGCACAACGATTGACACTAATGCCGGGCTTCTGCTTCAGAGCGCGCCGATTTGGTTCTACATATTCACCGCGATAATAGCACCGATAAACGAGGAGATCTTCTTCAGGGGATTTTTGGTCCCAAGGATTGGAATAATCCTGAGCGCACTCATCTTCGGAGTTCTTCATGCGAGTTACAACTCCACATTCGGTGTTGAGATAATCGCCGCAGTGATATTTGGTCTGATTGCAGGATACGTCTACAAGAGGACGAACTCGCTCTACGCATCGATAATCGCGCACATACTCATAAATTCGCTTGCGATACTGAGCTTTGCAGTGATCTGATGCGCCTCAAAGTGATAATCGTATCGCCCAAGTACCAAAACAACCTTGGATACATAGCAAGGGTCGCAGGCAACTTCGGAATCGCAAAGCTGCACATAGTAAATCCGAGGGCAAAGCTCACAGGCAAGGCATCTATAATGTACGCAAAGCATGCCTCGCATCTGGTGAAGAACGCTGCGATACACAAGAGTTTCGAAGATGCGATAAAGGGATGCGATATAGTGATTGGAACAACCGGAGTGTGGAGCAAGGCAGGATCAACATCAAGGAAGGTTCATCTTCCAAATGAAGTTTCTGACATGCTAAGAAAAACAGCAACTCCAAGAACCACAGTAGCGCTGGTCATCGGTAGAGATGATATAGGGCTAACAAAAGATGAACTGGAGCGCTGCAATGTGGTAACTTACATACCGACCGATTCGAAATATCCTGTACTGAATATTTCGCACGCACTTGCCATAATGCTCTTTGTTCTAACGCAAGAGAATTTGGGGAAGAGCTACAAACTCGATTTCTCAGAAAAACCAGATGAGAAGGAGATGCAAAGACTCTACATGGCGTTTGATAAGATGACAGAAAAAGATGGAATAAGGAATAGAAAGACCGTGAGAACGATATTTAGGCGAGTAATATCAGCCGCGCAGCCAACAAAAAGGGAGGTGCACGCGCTGATAACATCCTTCAAGGAGTATTAGTCCTTTGATGCCTTTCTTTTCTTGATTATCTTTACCTTCGAAGGTGTGATCAAGATCCTTGTCTCGTCGATCTGGGCGATGTCGCCGTTGATCTTCGCTGCGTATGCCTTTAGGCTCGAGACTATGCTGTTTCTTGTGTTTGGCCTCTTGTTTATCTCTTCTATGTTGAGAAGTATGATATTCTTCCTTCCAAGCTCGTCTTGAATGAGCTTCACATCAGCCTCGCTTGTTATCGAAACTGGCTTGATATACATGTCAGCCGGCTCGTTGAGTATGTCAACGTTCTCCATCTCTGCGCTTCCCATGTATTCCTCTATACTGAGCTCCTTAGATACTCCAAATGCTTGTCCAAGCTTGTCGAAAATTCCCATTTAGTTCACGGTCGCCGTTTTACGGTTAGTTAGAGTATAGAAAGTAAATTATTTAAATGCTACCCTCTGCTTCTTTAACGTCATATACACCATTTTTACCAGAAAAATCGAAAATGGATACCGCTTTCGAATGCCATAACTACCTTACTAGGGATAATTTCTTACGAATATTCTTAATTCCAATGACTGTTGCAGCAACAACATCAAGAATGTGCAACTTGTAGCATGTTTTTATCGTGCTGTCAAATACGTAGAAGAGCACCGGGTCTATGCTCAGCTTGAACTCAACGGCCCGTAGAAAAGAATCCAGTATTTCCTCCATCTTCAGATAATCTGGGCCCTTTGGCAGTTCTTCCATAACTTTGCTGGCTTTTAGCAGTTCGATCTTTACCTTCTTATTTGGTTCTATGCCGTTTTGGAAGATGTCTTTGTAAAGTGCAGGTGCCTTCAAATTGCGCGTGAACGGACTTAATATCTTAGTCATCACGATTCCAAAGTTTATCATCTCATTAACTGAGTCTATGGCTTCAAGCTTCTTGATTTCCTCTTTTTCCAAGCTCTTGCCATCTTGCAATGAAGTTATCTTCCTGCTGATGAACTCTTCCATAACTTCAATGTCATGCCTGCAGGCTGGACATGGCTGATACTTTGCAGCTAATGAAAGATAGCCATTAATTTCTAGCAATGCAACTTCCTCCTTGTTTTTATTTTGCCTAATCCCCTTCATCTCTTCACCCCTCTTTAAGGCGTTCAACCCATTTTCCTTAGTTGTATCTTTGACGATATCTCTCTTAATCATTACCATTGTTTCACCCATTGGTGCGTGCAGGCAAAAATCAACCTGCACGACAAATCCACTTATGCAGTTAGCCCTGTGCTATTCTCTTGCTTTGTACCTGTTTGTTCTGCAGGTGCGCAACCTGGGTGTCCGCAATTGTGCGCACTTTCCATTCCAGAGCTCTTTGTGTCCGACTTTTCAGTCTCTACTGGAGAGCAGCCCGGATGTCCACAACTGTGTTCTGCACTGAGCCCTGTGCCCCTAACCTCCTTCTTTACTGTATCTGCTGCGATACTGCCATTAAAGTCCGCCTTGCCAGACGCCACCAAACCGCTAGGTCTTGCGGTAGCCTTGATTTCCATCGCCGGTGCGCAACCTGGCGTATGGCAGCTGCTTGCTTCTATTCCACTTATATTTGTTTTTGTTTTCATTTTCCCACCTTAATTCCGCATGACGTTGATATCTGCTTTATCAGCATGGTTTCCTCTTGCATAAGCCTTGAATACGCAGCCGTCATCACTTCCATGTCTGCCGCGCTTTCTCTCTTTGCCACCCCATTGTCCCCTACACTCCATATGTCAATCGGATCTCCAAGGCCTGATGCGCCAACATCCCCCGCTTTCCTTATGGCCTTGTATGCTATGAGTTTTCCAGTGTTCATATCGAAGGCTTTGATATCCAATCCTCTCAATATTGTATAAGCGAATGCGTCACCGCTCCCTGTGCACGCATATCCGACATCATCAAGGTACTCATCATTTCCGTCCTTTCCTATGTGCCATATCCTCTGCTTGCCTGCTGCATCTCTTGCGCATATTATTATGTCTGCGATAGGTGCACCATCTAAGCTTCCATAGTATTGCCTGTGAATATTTTGCGCATCAATGCAAAGTTCGGAGAGTTTTCCTCGTATCAACCTTCTCAACTCGGTGTTTATTCCCTTGTCAAATTCTTCAGAAAAAGATTGAACGATCTCAAGGCTTTTCTGGATTATTCCTATTGTTCCTGATGCCCCAAGGAGTGAGCCACTGCCTATTCTGAAGATTTTACGCATGTCGTGTTTTATCATCCCGCTTGCCGCAGTCCCAATCGCCTGGCCGTCAGAAGCCATCACAAGCCCGTCTTTGCATTTAATTGCCACAACCAACGTCATCATATCACTCCATCATCATAGCGGTCTGTTCACGTCCTTTTTAATGGGTAGTCGCTAAGTCTACCGAACTTGTCGGTAGATACAGCGCGTAGCGCTGTAATATCTATTTTTCAGATGATTCCTTTGCAGTGGTAGTGTGCGCCGGGATGTACCGGCGCCGATATTCTGCCACCGAATTGAGAAAATGAATAGTATAACCCAAACAAGAAATATAGAAGTATCGGCCAAGGCGCTTGGCCATCCGTACAACTACCAGCACCTTGTCTTTGTGACAAAATACAGGAACAAAATCTTCACGTACCAAGAAGTGATAGATGCAATACGTCGCGGGATTCTAGAAATCTGCGAAAAATTTGGATTGCAAATATTGGAATTTTCCTTTGGGGATACCTATGACCACATACATTTGGAGGTTAATGTGCCAAACAAATATGCCATTTCGAAAATGGTTCAGGCACTCAAAAGTCACTCTGCATCAGTTGCATTTCGTGATGCACCGATAACAAAAACATGGTTCCTACATGGAAGTTTTTGGAATGGAGGGTATGGCAATAGTAGTGTAGGGTTTGCAACGCAAGATGTGGTCGGCAAATACATTAGAAGACAAGACATCTCAAAAGGGCAAAGGAAAATCGCAGTCTAACTGCGCTGCGTTACGATACTGGGATACCCCCGACCTTGTCGGGGGTGGAGGTCATTATATCACCAAAAGGATAATAATACGTATGAGAGCAAAAACGAAAGCCGCATTTCTTAAGTCTGTGCCAGTACAGAAGTATCAGATTATGCGCGAGAATTCGACCCAGTTCTGCAACATAGCAGGTTATTTGCCTAGGAAGAGAAGCTAAATCCTATCCGAACCTTACC
>JBOGSA010000036.1:0-21520 GCA_050749785.1 Candidatus Micrarchaeales archaeon
CAGGTTCATGGGTGAAAAGAAGGTTGCAATACACACCTATTCGTGCCTTCTTGCATACATGATAACATATCTGATGTGATCCTATGCAATTTGACGAGGGTGATTGGATGTAAATGTCAAGTCCCTAGTTTAATATATCACCAAAAGGATAATAATACGTATGAGAGCAAAAACGAAAGCCGCATTGCTTAAGTCTGTGCCAGTACAGAAGTATCAGATTATGCGCGAGAATTCGACCCAGTTCTGCAACATAGCAGGTTATTTGCCTAGAAAGAGAAGCTAAATCCTATCCGAACCTTACCTGCAGCATTATCCTTTTTGCTATTTCTAGGCCAAAAAGCCGCTCAAGCGTCTTGTCCATCCCTGGTGCACGAAGGTCAGCGACCCGCTTAATGCCATTGGCATACATCACTCTTGCTCTTACCCTACCTACCTGCTCTAGGCCCACAAGATCAAGCAGCTCCTTTCTGATCCCATAGCGTATTCTGACACGAGCCTCTATCAGATCTATCGGATTTATGCGCATTATCTTTGATATTTCGGTTGCAGCGTAGAGCAGCCAATCCGCATTGTTTATCTTCGTGAATACCGCACCAGGAGTAGTTCCGTATTTCTTGACCAGATCCGGTTCCACCTTCTCATCCATCCAATCTCGCAGCATGAGCGCAGTGCTGAACGGCTTCTCGGGATGGAAATAGAAATCTTCGATTTCGTCTCCCTCAAAATTGGAAGCGAGCAGGCTGTTGTAATACACAAACTTTTCCTCCGCCTCTTCAGTCACCTTGACATGAGGCCTCATCTCTATTGTATTGCATATCATGAACAGGTTAGCGAGCTCATCGCGCTCCTTATTTAGCATGTTGACTATCTTCTTTGCGGAGAGCGGATCTATGTAGAGTTCGCTGATTCTTGCGCCAAGCTTCGTCGCATTGTACACACTACCCTTTTTCTCAATGAATCCCCATCCACCAAGCTCCTCTAGAACCTTTCCGATGTTCATCTTTATCTCGCGAAGGTTGGAATATTGGTATCCGTAAAAAGTCTCACCGAAGAAGTTGGTTATCGATTCCTCTGTGCGCAGAAACTCTGTAGCTATGAATGCAAGAACATGTGTCCTCAAGACTGGTAACACACCAAGACTTGAATCAATCGGCTCTAGTTCTGCATCAATGTACTTCTGATAAAGGTCCACTATCTCACTCTTTGCCTTTGCTATGAGCAGCGCCCGCCCTTCAGTATCATATTTTGGACGCCCAGCCCTTCCGAAGAGCTGCGTGACTTCGTTTGCACTTATTCTCTCCATCCCAGTGTCTCCGAATCTGTTTGTATCCCTGACTAGGACAGTATGAGCAGGCAGATTGACTCCCAATCCAAGTGTGGTAGTTGAGCAAATCACCTTTATCAGGTTGTTCCTAAACGATCCCTCCACTTCGTGCCTTTGCTCGTTGACCAGCCCGCTGTGATGGAATGCCACTCCGTTTTCTATGCACTTTGCAAGCTTCTCGCACTGCGCAGTCGGCCTTCCCAGAGCAGCTACAATTTTCTTTCCAACCTCAACCAACTTTTCTGTCTCATTCTTTTTCAAATACTCCTTCACGACCTTCTGGAGCTTTTCTGCGCCTGCTTCAGCGTTTCTCTTAGTCGAATAGAAGATGATTATCTGCTTGCTCTTGGAAAGAACATCTTCCACTATCCTCATCTCAGGTATCTTCGTCTTTCCCTTCAGATCCTCTTCATAGTCCCTATAGTACGCTTTCTCGCCCAGCACTATTCCCTTCTCTAGCTTTATCGGCCTGTATTCACTCTCAACTAGCCGCGCATCAAGCCACTTTGCTATGTCGTCCGCGTTTCCGATCGTGGCGCTAAGCGCGAGTATCTGCGTATCCTTGCATAGCCTCTTTAGTTTGGTTATAAGGATCTCGAGCGTTGGACCTCTTCCGGATTCGCCGATCATGTGCACCTCATCGAAAACAATACAGCCAACAGAGTCAAGCCAATCAACCCCATGCCTTATCAGGCTGTCAAACTTTTCGGTCGATGCAAACACTATGTCGTATTTGGAAAGCCAGGGATCAAGCGAATCTAAATCGCCGATCGACATCGCAATCTTCAGATATGAATAGGATTGTTTGAACTCCTCGTACTTTTCCGTGACCAACGCTCTCATTGGAGCAACATAAAGCGCCTTCTTCCCCTTGCCTATCACCGATCTTATCATTGCCATCTCTGCGATGAACGTCTTGCCGCTCGCAGTCGGGGATGATACAATAAGATTTTTCCCGCTAAGAAGTCCTGCCTCTACCGCAAGCTCCTGCGGCGGTGTGAGCTGCTTTATGCCTCGCTCCATCACCGATTCGAGAAGCTCGTTTGGCACATCACCTTTGAGCTCTGAGACATTCATACGATATCATTGCGTTTGCTTGTTATTATATCTTGTTTGCGCGAAACGATAGCAAGATATTTAAAGCGGAAAGCAGATTCATAAGTGGTGCGACTTTGCTTCTTGGAATAAAGAGAATATACGATAAGGCAGAGGTTACTGATGGCAAGAGGGTGCTAGTTGACAGGCTTTGGCCACGCGGGGTAAAGAAGAGCACATCAAATGTGGATGAGTGGCTTAAGGAGGTTGCGCCAAGCGATGAGCTCAGGAAGTGGTTCTCGCACGATCCGGAGAAGTGGGAAGAGTTCAAGCACAAATACAGAAAGGAGGTAGAGGGCACAAAGGCATTCACCGAGATCCTCAAGATGGTAAAGGAATCAGATGTCACGTTTATTTTTGCGGCAAAGGACACAGAGCACAACAACGCAGTTGCGCTCGCCGAATTTGTTAAGGAAAAGCTCTAACCATATTTCCTAAGCTCATTTTCGAATACTTTCTTGAAGCTATTGGCGCGCCTTTCTATCCTAAATCTATCCTCTTTTGGTATGCGTGCTGCTTGCTGTACAATGTATGCCGATAACGAAAGCGCATAGCCTGCATCAACCATCTCCTCAAAGTCCATCAGCAGAGATACCACCGCCTTTGAGATGTCATCGTAGTCCTTGCCACTCTTCTTTAGCACAATCCCCATGTAATGTGCGTTGTATAGCTCTCGCAGAGCATCGAAATTCAACTCGATGTTGCGTTCGCTTAGATTTTCATAAGATTTGGAAGCTTCTATTGCAGTTTCTAATACCAAGAGCATTCTGCTAGAGCCCAGAGTGTCTATAATATGGGCAATCTTCTTGTGCATGATCCCGTGCTGTTTTTCGAGGTCGCTTATTTTCCCTCTTAAGACTAATTCCAGTGAGTTCTGTCCTAGCTTGTCTTTTTGGACTACTTCCATGGTGATATTCGCCATGCTTGGTTTAAAGCCCTTTGCCATCCGCCGTATAAGCAAGTTAGGCCTTCTTGCCAAACATCTTCTTCGCCTTCCCTATCGCCTCAATTGCCCTATCGACGTCCTCTTCATTATTGTATACGTAAAAGCTCATTCTTGCAACTGCCGTCTCATTTATCACGTTTCTCACCAGCGGCATTGCGCAGTGATGCCCGCTCCTTATTGCTATACCCTCGCTGTCGAATACTGCTGCAGTGTCGTGTGCATGTACTCCATCTATGCCAAATGCGATCACGCCGACGCGCGAATCAATCTGGTTTATTCCCGGGCCATAGGTTTTGACATAATCTATCTCTCCAAGCCTCTTTAGCGCGTATCTTGTTATTGATTTCTCATGCTCCCGAACGTTTTCCATGCCTAGCTTCTTTAGGTACTTTACCGCTGCCTTCATGCCTATTCCTCCCTCTATGTTCTGTGTCCCGGCTTCAAACTTCCATGGCAGATCGTTCCAGGTGCTCTTGTCGTATTCCACAGTCCTTATCATGTCGCCCCCGTAGTAGACGGGCTCCATGCTTTCTAGGTGCTCTTCCTTTGCATAGAGTGCTCCTATTCCAGAAGGTGCGAGCATCTTATGTCCGGACAGCACAAAGAAATCGCAATCTATCTCTTTGACGCTAACTGGCATGTGGGGCGCGGATTGCGCGCCATCGACTAAAACAACAGCTCCGGCTTTATGGGCTAGTTCTGTCATCGTCTTGGCATCGTTTATCGTTCCTAAGACATTTGAAGCATGCGTGAAAGAAACAATTTTTGGGTGTAGTTCTAGCTTTTTCTTGTAATCCTCCATGTCGATTGTCTTGCCATCCTTTAATTCAATGTAATCTAGAATTGCACCCTTGCGCTTTGCAAGAATCTGCCACGGCACTATGTTGCTATGGTGCTCCATCCTGCTTATCAGAATGTGGTCGCCAGCAGACACGTTCGCATTTCCCCAACTGAGCGCGACTACGTTTATTGCCTCGGTTGCGTTCCTGACATAGATTATCTCCTGATACTTCTTTGCCTTTAGGAATTTTGCCAGCAGGTTCTTGGAATCTATGTACTCCTCGGTTGCCTTCTCGGCGATCTGGTATATTCCGCGGTGTATGTTTGCGTTATAGGTCTTGTAGTACTTGTTTATCGCGCCTATTACCTGCCTTGGTTTTTGTGAAGTGGCAGCGCTATCAAGGTATACCAGCATCTTGCCGTTCATCTGCGTTTTTAGGATAGGAAAATCCTTCCTTATTTTCTCAACATCGAGCAATCCATCACTTGTTTACAAATGAGTCGTATCCTTCTTTCTCTAGTTTCTGAACCAGTTCCTCCTTCCCTTCAGCTACTATCTTTCCATCCACCATCACGTGCACGAATTGAGGCTTCATGTAGGAGAGTATTCTGCTGTAGTGTGTTATGACTATCAATCCCATCTCATGCTTGCTTGCAATCTCGTTTATGTTCTCTGCGACTATCTTTATCGCATCTATGTCAAGACCAGAATCTGGCTCGTCTAGTATCGCAAGCTTTGGCTTGAGCACAGCGAGCTGGAGGACCTCTGCCTTCTTCTTCTCTCCGCCAGAGAAGCCCTGATTTAGTGATCTTCCCACAATGCCGTTGGTTATCTTGAGCTTCTTTGTCCAGCTGTCGACGTCCCCCATGAACTGGTTGACATCAACGTCGCTTTGCGAAATAGATCTCTTGGCTGTGTGGAGGAAATTCACGAATCCCACACCTTCTATCTCTATCGGATTTTGGAACTGCAGAAATATTCCGAGCTTTGCACGCTTGTCTGCTGACAGATCGATCACGTTCTGGTCGTCTGCAAGGATTTCACCCTTGGTTACCCTGAGTTTTGGGTGGCCCATTATCGCCTTTGCAAGAGTGCTCTTCCCACTGCCGTTAGGCCCCATGATGACGTGGAACTCTCCGTGCCCCACATTGAGGTTGACCCCCTTCACAATCTCCTTCTCCTCTATGTTTACATGCAAGTCCTTTATTTTCAAATCCATTCTATTCTCCTCTATATTTGTAATGCCCTTGGAATATGCTCGAGCTCTTCTGTACGCTTCCCGCAAGCCACATGCTCTCAGTGGTTATCTTCGGAACGAAACCGTAGTTTCTTGTTGTCACTTTTTCATTTATTATGCTTGCAACTATCTCCCTTACTATCACGTCGTCTATCTTGCCTATCATCCCGGTTATGAATCCGTTGACTATCATCTTCTTCGCTTCAAGTTCGCTTGCGCCGCGTGACATCAGATAAAAGACAGACTCTTCATCTATCGGCGCCGTGGCGGATGAATGCGTGGCCTTTACATCGCTGTTGCCGATGCTCATGCTTGGTATCGAATCTATGTGCGCTGTTTTGTCTAGCACTATTCCGCGCTCGTTGACAAATGATCTGGATTGCGCTGCAGTTTCTGTTATTGATGCGTATCCCTTGAGTATGCAGACCGATTTGTCCATCATCACTGCCTTTGATTCAAGCACCGCATGAGAACTCTTCGCAGAATTTATTATATTTGATGCAACGTCCATCTTCTGATCTCCAGAACTAACGATGAGTTCATTGACCTCGCCGTTTCCCTCCAGGCCCGCGACGTCCACCTTGTTCCTAGATCTAGTGAATGTGCCTCCATTGTATATGAAATTTATCTTCATGTTGGCTTTCTCCTCAACCTTTGCTTTCGACCATCCGATTACGTATGTGTTTTTGTCTTCATTGTGAACCACATTTATCTCGGCATTTGAATACTTGCCAATCCTAATTTCGTGCAAGCTTCCAATCAGGGACTTCTGCGCCGCATCTGATGTGTAGTACTCAAACATCTGTAGGCTTGCATTTTCGCCAACATTGACGATTATCTGTATTGGGAGTGGTGAGGTGGTGTTTATGAACATGAGATTGAGCTTTGCCTTTGTCCCGTTTGGCACGTCTATCTGAACAACCTTGCGTGAATAAGCATTAAGGAATGCAGCAAGTTTGTCATCCCCACTCATTGTCATCCTATTTTCCAGATTTAGATTCTCAATCGGTTTTACTGCGATAAATTTTGCGACATTTGAAACCGTTTCACCGTTGCTCCAGAAAATTGCATCGAACTTTCTTTTCAAGCCCTCCTCAACATTCTTTATCTGCTTCTCAGGGTTGTCTGTTCCCTTGGCATCAGTTATTTTGTCTGCCATCTCCTGAAGAGGCAAGGCAACAAAGTATCTCTTGTAGAGTTCATCAGTCTCCTCTGGCATGGATTTGAACTTCTCCAGTGCCTCACTTACAAAAGTATTGTAATCCACAGAAAACACTAACCAACAGAATTTGTCATATCCAGGTTGATGAGCCTCTTTAGCTCTAAAGAATACTCTAAAGGCAGCACATCAGCCAGCGGCTTTATGAAACCTAGAACTATCATCGCTATAGATTCCTCTTCGCTTAGCCCTCTTGACATTAAGTAGAATAATTGCTCCTCACCGATCTTTCCGACACTTGCCTCGTGGCTTATATCAGCGTCATCAGTAGAGATCTGCATGTATGGATATGTGTTTGTCTTCGCATTTTCCGTAAGGAGTAGTGCATCGCATCTTACTGTGGATTTTGCGCGCAACGCGTCCTTGTTAATGTGAAGCAGTCCCCTGTAAGATGTGACACCGCTTCCCTTTGAAACAGATTTTGAAATTATCCTAGATGTGGTATCCGGTGCAAGATGGTAAACTTTCCCTCCTGAGTCTTGGACCTGCCCTTCTCCTGCAACTGCAATTGAAAGTATCTCTCCTTTTGCTCCCCGCTCCTTTAGGTATGCGCTGGGATACTTCATGTTGATCTTGCTTCCTATGTTCGCATCGATCCACTCCATGTAGCCGTTTTCATATACGAATGCTCTCTGTGTGACAAGGTTGTAAACATTCTTTGACCAGTTCTGTACAGTTACGTATCTGACATGAGCATTCTTGTGCACCACAATCTCAACTATCGCCGAATGCAGAGCAGAGGCCATGAATATCGGCGCCGTGCAGTTATGAACCGCAGCCCCTTCAGCAACATAACTTTCATCTTCTTCAACACTGAAGTTGTATACTGGCAGATTCTCAACATTTTCATACAATATGCTTTTTATAGGTACAAATGCATAATCTCCTACAATTTCTGCGAAAGACGAAACTGTCTCCATTTGCTGTGCAGAAACAAGCATCATTTCATTTCCATCTGGACTTTCTGTGCTTAGATCAAAATTTATTGTAGTAGCAAATTTCCTCAGATTCTGACCACCTATACGTACACAATACATTTCATGCCTTCTCCCTCCTCTCTTCTGAACATTTAGAGAAGCAAAAATATTCATCCTAAATAGCATTTCTCTAATTTGCCTAGAGAGTGTTTTTGATATTGTATTTATTCTAAACATCCTTATTTTAGCGTGTGGGTATTTTTTACTCATGAAATTTCCATCACCTCTCCACATGCCTTTTACAAGCTCCATTTGTTTTTCTATGCTTTCATAGAGGGCCCATTTAGGCAACCTTTTATTTGCGGCACCTTTTCCAAACTCTTCTTTAAAAAATCTTGCAGCTACTGTAGAGCATAAAACAATACTCACGCCATTTTTGTATTCTTTTTGGACTGAGGGCTTTTTTCCAAAATATTTTTCCAGAAGTCCAACAACATCATTTATATAATCAGTTTCATCTTTATTAAACGTAAATGTGAGGTAGCTATCACCATTCACGCCCATCATGCTACCCTCTGCAAGATAATAACCTATTAACCTGAAGAAGTCTCTATCGGTTTTTAATTTTAAAATTACTGCAAGTTGTTTCTTCAATCTATTTCCAATTTCAATAACAAAGGCCCTTTCCTCTTGTGATTCAACAGTTCTATCTATGGGGAGTGCAAGATAATCCCCCTTTTTCAAATCTTTTGTTGCAACCCATTCTGTTCCCCATTTCCTATTTTTATAAGTTTTATCAGTTTTTCTTACTACTACAAATGGATGCTCTTCAGTTGCCTTTATCTTAGTTGAAGTATCTCCATAATATTCAATTGTGGCAAGCTTTCCATCATATGGCCTTACTTGGGTGTGATAAACTTTTCTATATCTTGCTTTGTGAGTCAAAACTTTATCTCCAATTTTTATCTCTTCTATCTGCTTCATCCCTTCCTCAGTAACAATCTCGGTCCCTGCAATTAGACAACCCTCGATGTAAGTCACCTCGCTTCCCTCATCAGCTATGATGAGCGTTCTTTCAAACTGACCTGCCTTGTCGGAGTTGATTCTAAAGTAAGCCTGCAGCGGCATCTTCACCTTCACTCCTTTTGGAACATAGATGAATGAACCTCCGGACCAAACTGCCGTGTTAAGTGCAGCGAACTTGTTGTCGCTTGATGGTATTAGCGTTCCGAAATATTGCTTCATGAGTTCTGGATATTTTTTTAGCGCGCTGTCCGTGTCTGTGAAGATTACTCCCTGTTCCTCGAGCTCTTTCTTGACGTGGCTGTATACCACTTCAGAGTCGTACTGCGCCTCTGCGCCTGCGAAGAACTTTTGTTCTGCCTCTGGGATGCCGAGCTTGTCGAATGTTTTCTTGATGTCATCTGGAACGTCTGCCCAATTGCTTCCCTTCTTGTCTGTTGCCTTCAGATAATAGTAAATGTCATTGTAATCTATCTTGTTCAGATCTGCGCCCCATTGCGGGGTCGGCTTTGAAAGGAAGATCTTGTATCCCTGCAATCTCCTTTCGAGCATCCACTCAGGCTCCTTCTTCATCATCGAGATTTCCCTTACTATCTCCTCATCTAGCCCCTTCCTTGTCTTGAACTTGTACTCGAAGTTGTCGTGGAATCCGTAGTTCTGCTTGTACTCTGCTTCCCGGTCAACAAACTCCTGTTTTAGATCATCCATTTTTACACCTTTATGCTCTCCGCGCTAGAGAAGCTGCAGTTGAATGCGTTGACCGACTGGCAGAGCTTGCAGACGCACATGTTGACATACTGCTTGTTGCCCTCCGCGATCTTGGCTATGTAGCTGTCAATCAGCTTCGTGTTGAGCTTCGCCTCTATCTCCTTCACCCTGTCCGAGTACTTGCCGTTCATGTACTTGCTCACCGCTGCCTGTGCGACGTCAAGAAGGCCTGCGACTGCATCCTCGCTCAGCTTGTGCTTGTTCACCAGCTCCTTCGCTATGTAGGACCTTATCGCAGGTATTATCTCATTGGTCGCTATCTCGTACATCGATGGCATTTACTCCCTTATAACTGAGTTATAATAGGCGTTAGAATACTTAAATACCTATCTGTGAAAGTTGACCACAATCTTTAAATATGACCTTCTACAAAACAAGATTATGCGAATAAATAAAAACAACCAGCAAACAGTTTTTGTAGCAACACTGGGTGCCAGTAAGTGTCCAAGACTTGTTGTTCACCAAGATACGGCAAACTTAAGGGATGATTTTAATAGGAATCCAGTAGAGTCGAGTAAAAAACTAATTAAACTCCTGTTTTAATTACGCCTTTAATATTGAGGCAAAAAGCAAAGCTGTTAGTAGGTGTACTTTAGCTTGGTGCCGCACGATTTCATAGGGGGATTATTTGGAATTAAATTATTTAGACATTCTAAAAGAACTGGGCGTTAATGAATTACTGAAGGAGAATAATGCTACTGATATTGAGAAACATTTGAAGGAAAATATTACCCGTATAATTTTTGAGTCAAGCAAGTATGAGGGCAATGAACTAGCGGAACCAATCGGAAAATTACTGCTAGATGGGAAACTACTTACTCATTCTGACGGTTTTTTGAGTTATATAGAATTGATAAATCATAAAGAAGCTTATGAAAAAGGTTTAGAGTTAATCCATAAAAAAATAAATGTTGAGGACGTTATTGCGCTCCATAAATTCCTAACAAAAAATCTTTTTGATACGTACGCTGGACTAAGAAGAATTGTTATTAGCGTTGGAACCCATATTAGTGACGATGAAAAAGTAGTGAATTACGAACTCGAAAAAATCCTTAGACACCTAAATAAGTCAGCTACTTCCAATATAGAAGTATTTTCGAATATGGCCGATTTTTCTACGAGTTTTTTGAAATTACATCCATTTGAAGATGGAAACGGAAGAGTTTGCAGAATATTGATTAATGTTTATCTATTAAAAAACGGATTTTTGCCGTTGACAGTAAACGAGAAGGAGTTGAACAGTTGGTCAACAGCGATGAGCGCGTATGATTCAGCAGATTACTATCTCCCTCCCTTTCTCCATCTACTAACTTTTTATCTCCGGCTAGAGGAAAGACAAAAGTTAATAGAAAAAGCGAAAGTTATGAAACCCAAAAATAATGAAGCCAGACAGATTAAAGACATTATACTAAGCATAACCGGTAACTTGAGCGGATCAGTATTAAAGAAAGAGATATCCTGGCTTTATGATAATGCAACTAATGAAAAATCAAAACTCGCTTCATTATTTTTAGTTGCAAATCGTATGGTTGATGATGCAGTCATAATTAAGGGTTCTAAGGACCATAGTAAAAACGTTCGGGGGATGGCACTATTGGCTATGTACGAACTGCTCAAAAACTCAAAAATAAAAACATATATTAGAGAAGTACGGCATTTAGCGATTGATGACAAATCAGAAATTATTAGAAGAACAGCAATCATGAGTTTAGGATTTACAAATAACTTGACTTATCCTATATGTAGAAAGATAATTGATCATAAAATTGGCTCTCAGGAACTATGCGCTTTATGCATTGCATCAAGTTTTTCAAGCAACTTTAAAGGCAAACAAAAACTTCTTTTGAGTTTGACGAGTAATCAAAACAAGAATGTTAGACTTTTTGCTTACTTCTCTCTTGCTAGTGTTACAAATGACTTAAGTGATCTGTGTAAATTATTGAATAATATTCGCGAAGAACCTCCAGAAACTAAATTTTTTGTTATCACTCAACTGCAGAAAGCTGGTAAACTGAATTTTAACAAGATTGCTAATGAACTGGTTGAGACTGCAACAACATACGAAGCAAAGACACTACTTTTAGGTTTACTAACTAAAGAAAAGAGTGTAAATCCAATATACTCGCATTTCGCGTTGCAAATATTGAATTCAAAAACTTCGGATAACAGTGAAAAAGCGTATGCTACATTTCTCATTGGAATTGCAAAAGGATTTGATTATCTTAAGTCTATTGGTAAATCTATCAGCTCCAAAAATGATACCTTAGAGAATATTGCACTATTTTTAAATTATATAAGGTGGCTTGGTAATACGCAACCGGGTAAAGAGCAATTACTTTCCCTGAACGATGCTAAACTAAATTTTGTAGAAGCAACAGAAATAGGTAAAATGCTCTCTCATAATTCATATGGAAACCATTTTTTATTCCTTTACAGGAAAGAATTAGGAAAATAGGTTTAATGAGTGGAGATTACGTTCTCTCTTCTATATGTAATGAATTAGAGCAGCGACTTCAGCTAAGGTTAGATAGCGTTTTTAAGCAGATAAAACGTGATGATCTAGTACAAAAGAAGGCAACATGTCCAAGCAAAGTATAACTCTTAATTCGCTAATTATTCAATGTATCTTCTTCAAATTCACTTCTCCTATATACTATCTTTCTCGAAGAGGAATTTATGATTTACCTGCTAGGCTTACTTCTAGATATTACAGTGAAAATTAGAGCTCAATCTTCTTTACTTCGAGCTTTGCCATCGGTGCGATCCTGTTGACCACCTTCATCGCCTCCATCTGGAAGCCGCCGTCGATGACCGCCTTCACAAAAGCCTCGGTGCTCAGCGAATTGACATATTGGGTAGTGAAAAGCGAAAGCTCTCTCCTTATTCCTTGCTTCTTTGGCGTGTTGATCTTGTACCTGCTTATTCCAATTAGCTTAAGCACGACAGACTTTCCATCCTTGTCCTTCAAGCTCGATATTGTATAAACTGCGCTCGATCCTCTCCTTACTAGTGAATGCGTGTAGCTGTATACCTGCTCAAGGTAGTTTATTTCGGTCTGCGCTGCCTCTCCGTTAGCGCTTATTACTCTAAGTCCGATTGTCATGAAAGAGTGCTGCGGGTTCTTTGTTATCCAAGAAAGGCTGACCTTTATCACCCTCCCAATAACGCTCTTTTCGTCCTGGGCCGGTATCTCACCGATTATCGAATCGCCGAGAATCTTAGGCGTGTGTACGTTGAACCATACTTTCGTCTTCCATTTCTCAATTGCTTTTGCAGATGTAGTAGCCAATCAATTACCTTCCTTTTATCAACAGAGCTGCCTGTTCAGGCGCGTACTTCCAATCCTCCGGTATCACTCCTACTCTCTTGTAGTATTTTGTGAGTCTCCAGATTTTTGATTCGACTCTCTTGAGCCTTGCCGTGTTGTAAACATCCTTGTGATTCTTTGTTATGTGCGTCCTCATTATGACCGCCTTTTTTATGAGGTCTAAGAAGTCCTGTGGGAATTGGGTCTTTACGCCCTTTTCTGTGAGTATCTCGCCAAGCCTCTTTCCGAAAACCTGCTTAACATACTTCACGCCGTGTTTCTCCTTGAGCATCTGGCCGATTTGCGCCTGGTGCATGTTCTGCTTTGCATAGCCCACAACGATATCTTCGATCTGGGCCTTTGTGAGTTTGAGGTCTTCTGGCATCTTTCCGATTACTACCTCTGGCTTTCGCGACTTCGCCTTTCCGTGTCCGCCAGTGTGCATTCGAGCCATCAAAATCACATAAGTTCGTCTAATGTATTAAATTTTAAGATAGGAAAGAAATAATGTTTTAGCTTTAAGTCAGTCCTATCTCTGATATCTATTTGTAAAGAACATTTATAAGTATTATCGTTCGGAGAGCTATTTGCACTCCGAAAGCTTCTCAAAAAAGTGGCCAAAGAGCCGCTGCTGCATATGCAGCATGTGGAAAAGAACCTTCCTGTTTGCTCCCTTTTCCCAGAAGTAGCCGTTTGCAGCGCCAAGATCCGCAAGTATCGTCCCAATTGACCTGTTGAGCATCTGCGCAGACATCTTTCTATCAAAATCCTTGTCCCTTTTTATTATTGGGATTTTTTTATATGCCGCTATCCACCTATTCACATATCGAAGCAGCTCATCCTCGTTGTAATCCAAATCACGTATCGCCATCCAGCAGTGCCATATGTTCATAGCAAGATCGTTGTATTGATACGAATGACCCCAGAAAAGGTTTGACATCAATACAAATGATCCATCTTCCTTTCTGAACACATCTTCAGGTGTTATGTGATTGTGTGAGATGACTACTGGGATAGTTGCAAAATGCTTCGCAGCAATCGGATAATATCGCATTAGGTATGGAGCATAATCTTGAAGCTCGAAAACTCCCTTGTCCTCGCACAACCTCTTCCAATAATCTACTTTCTCCATTGAGTTTGCAACGTAATTTCCTTTCTTTATTGGAAGAAAGTCCTTTGTTATCGCCTTTGTCCTGTATTCCTGATAAAAACGACAGAATTCTTTCATCTGTGCATCTGAGGCGAAAGGTCTTCTAAATATGAACGGAGCGTCTACCAGTTCACTTATTGTGAACCCGTATCTCCTTGTAGCGTTCCATTTTTCATGAAGATAGATGCGTGGTGCATGAACTATTTTGCTTGCGTTCTGGCTTTCAAACTTTCTTATTATCTCGACTTCATCAACATTGACCTGCAGCCCTTGAAGCTTGAGCACTGCGTTCTTGCTCTCGTAAGTTCCCCTGTACAATATGCTTCCGACTTTCTTGTCATCATACACCTTTCCTCTGAATATTTCTTTATCTACCACGAAGCCTGTTTTTGCAATGACCTGTGAAAGAATCTTTTTCCCTCTGTGGTATAAGTCGAAATCATGCCCCTTGTCAAAAAATCTTTCACTTATTCTGTTGACCATTCAATTACCTTGTGATTGAACTTACAATACCTGTTTCCGAATCTCCTTCAAACTTTATCTCCTTTACTTTCATTGCCCTTTTCGTTTCTTCTATTCCACTGCCTATCGTATCTTTGTGCTTTGAATAAAGCGTAGCCGAAGAAATATCCTCATTGAGTGCAATTCCCATCTCGTGCTTCTTTTTCCTTATTTCAACTATCGCTTGTGCCGTAACGATTCCAGATTCCGCCATCTCCTGGTTGAATTTTATTCTGTTAGGCCATTCGCTTATGTGTATTGAATTCCTGTTTCCGGTCTCAATTGCCCTCATCTTGGGATTCTTCACGAAAATTTCCTGATAGATCTCTTCCGTGACAAATGGTATGAAAGGTGCCATCATCTTGAGCACCGATAGGAACACTCTGCTTACAGTGTAAGCTGCGCTCTTGTCATCGCTGTATATCCTGTCCTTTACGAATTCAAGATAGTCATTTGCAAATTCCCAGAAGAATGCCTCAGTCGCAGTTCTTGCATTGAAATAGTTGTAGCTTTCAAAACAATCCGTCGCCCTTTTCACGGTTTCATCTAGTCTTCTAAGTATCCAGTTGTCAAGTGCGCTCTTGCTCTCAGATGCCGCCCCATAATCAAGGCACTTCATCTCCACAAACCTTGCCAGGTTCCAGAGCTTGTTTATCACTCTTGATCCAGTCACCACTTCCTTCTCCTGGAAGGAATTATCCTCACCTAAAACAGATGAGCTTGCCCAGAACCGCAGCGCATCCGCTCCATATTTCTCTATGTATGGTTCTGGTTTTACCACGTTGCCTGCAGACTTGTGCATCGGCTTGCCGCTTGAATCCAATCCGTGGCCTGAGATCATTATGCTCTTCCACGGTATGGTTCCTGTGTGGAAATATGATTTGACGATTGTGTTGAACGCCCAGAAAGAGATTATCTCATGCGCCTGAACCCTTAGGTCCATCGGCAGTATCTTCTTAACGTATTTGTCATCAAGCCCCCATCTTGCATTTATGAACGGAGTTAGCGATGATGTTGCCCATGTGTCCATCACATCAGATTCCGGTTCGAATTCAGATGAGCCGCAGCTGCACTTGCCATGCGGCTTGTCAACAAACGGATTTACTGGCAGATCTTTCTCGGCAGCGAACATCGGTTCGTTGCATTTTTTGCAGTACCATAGAGGGAAGTAAACTCCAAAGAACCTCTGTCTCGAGATGCTCCAATCCCACTGCAATCCCTTTACCCAGTTCTCATACCTCACGATCATGAATTCTGGATACCATCTAACCTCTCTGCCCAACTCTAGGAACTTGCTTTTCAGATCTAGGTATTTTACATACCACTGCTTCTTCACGAGAAATTCTATTTCCGTGCCGCATCTTTCATGGACATTAACATTGTGTTCTATCTCCTCTTCCTTTATTACAAGGCATCTCTCCTTGAGGTCATTTATTATTTTTTCACGCGCCTCCTTTATCTTTAGGCCCTTGTAATATTCGTGATTCATTCTGCCATGTTCATCGATTATCATTTTTAGATCTAGATTGTAAGCCTTGTACCATTCTATGTCTGTTTGGTCTCCGAAAGTACAGCACATAACCACACCGGTTCCAAACTCCGGGTCCACACGTTTGTCGGCTATAACCTTTACCTCATCTCCAAATATTGGTATCTTGACCGTCTTTCCGACCAGATGCTTGTGCTTTGCATCATCCGGATTGACCAGTATTGCAACACATGCGGGAAGAAGTTCAGCCCTCGTGGTAGCGATCTCCACATCATCTGAAAACTTAACATAAACTATCTTACTTTTTATCATTTTGTCCTTGAGCTCCATCTGCGATACTGTTGTGCCTTCCTTTGGGCAGAAGAGCGCAGGCGCCTCTTTTCTATAAACTCTATCCATCTTGTTTAATTCCAAGAACGATTTCTGTGATACCCTTTGTACATCCGGACTGATGGTCTGGTAGGCTAAAGACCAGTCAACAGAAAGCCCCATCCTCTTCCACAGCTCTATGTAAAGCTTGTTGTATTCTTGTATCTCCTTTCGTACCAGCTCCACGAACTTGTCGCGGCCTAACTTCTCTGCAGTTGTATCAAACTTCTTCTCGATCAATATCTCCGTTGGAAGGCCGTTGTTGTCAAGCCCGAAAGGATAGAAAACGTTGAATCCGCGCATTCTTTTGTATCGTGCTATGAATTCGGCCTGGGAATACGAAAAGATGTGCCCAAGGTGGATGTCGCCTGAGACTGTCGGGGGAGGGGTGTCTATAGAAAAGACCTTCTTGCCTCCATTTTCATCAAAGCTAAAGGTGCGATTTTCATCCCAGAACTTCCTTACGCGTTCCTCAACAGCCTTTGGGTCATACCTACTCTCCATGGACAATACCGATAAACAAGACTTTGTAATGAATTGAGAATAATATATTAATAGCTCTTGTTAAACGAAGCTGTAGAGACACTATAAATATGTCAGCGCCATACTATTTCTGTATACGTGTGAGAATATGCCAGTCAAGACGAAGAAAGTAGAGACAGAAGAGGTTGGGACGAATAAAAATCTCTATGAGATCTATGGCGGCATCTATGCATTCGTCGCACCCCAGAAAGGATATCTTCCATGGGATGAAAGATATACCGCAAGCGATGAGAAAAGGCAAGAGGTATTCAAGGAGGTTGGCCGGGACAAAAGGAGCGGCAAGGTCAATACCTCTAGCAAATGAGTCTGTCATCGTGGGAGCACCGAAAGGTTTATATATCTAATCCTTCATTAAAGTATTACTTATTTTGGTAATATTTAAAAGGTTTACTGTGTTTCATCGAGGTTAAGCCTCAAAACTGATATTTGGTGGATAAGATGGCAAAAAAACAAAAAGCTAAAGCGAAGGTTATTCCAAAGAAGGCAGCTCCAGCAAAGCAAGCAGCTCCAGCAAAGCCGAAAATGGCGCAAGCTGGTATGGTAGAAGCAATGAAGAGCCAGAATTCAAACATGTCATTACAGCAGCAGCAAGACGAATTCGAGGTTCCAGACGTAAAGATAATAAGAGAAGCAGGCCAGGCGCCCAAGATTTCGCACAAGGCGAACAGGTGCCCGAGCTGCGGATCATCCGATGTAATCTATGATAGCGAGAAGGGAGAACTCGTTTGCAACAACTGCGGCCTTGTCATAGAAGACAATGTCACCGATTCAGGACCTGAATGGCGTGCATTCGACGCTGATCAGAGGAACTCTAGGGCAAGAACAGGGGCCCCGATAAAATACATGAAGCCAAACAAGGGACTTGTCACAGAAATTGATATGTATAATAGGGACATCAGGGGAGCAAGGCTTCCTTCAAAGAGGCAGGCCCAGCTCTACAGGATGAGGAAGTGGCACAAGAGGGCAAGCATTGCAAGCTCGAGTGAGAGGAACTACCTGATCGCTCTGCCTGAACTAAACAGGGTCGCTTCATATCTCGGATTGCCTGACAACATAAGGGAGAGCGCGGCTCTACTCTATAGACAGTGCGTAAAGAACAACCTAATCAGGGGAAGGCCGATTGAGACTGTGGTCAACGCAGCGCTCTATGCGACCTGCAGAAATGCGGGAATGCCAAGGACGCTAGATGAGATCGCGCAGATCTCAGGAGTGCCGAAGAAAGAGATCGGAAGGGCGTACAGAGTAGTATCCCACGAACTCAACCTCAAGATTCCGCTCACGGACCCATCAAGCTATGTTCCAAGATATGTAGCAGCGCTCAAGCTGAGCGGAGAAGCTCAGGAAAAGGCTGTTGCGCTGCTCAAGCAGGCGATGAAGAAGGGACTAGTCAGCGGAAGATCACCAACCGGCGTATCAGCGGCTGCAGTCTACATTGCAGGAGCGCTTGTAGGAGAGAGAAGGACACAAAAGGAGGTTGCAGACGTTGCAGGAGTTACAGAGGTCACGATAAGAAACAGGTATCGCGAACTCAAGCAGGAGCTCAACATAGACGTGAACCTGTAAGTTCTTTTTTCTTTTATTTTTCCTTTTTTATTTAGGGTGCAACGATGCGTTATATTGCGGCGATCATTCTGATTTTTGCATCGATGATTCTAATTTCAGGCGCCCAAGCACCTACCATAACAGCACAAAACTATACCATAGCTTACGCCAACCAGACGATAAACCAGACAATGAGCTACGTAAATCTGGTTAATCAAAGCGGCTACCTCATTTTCTACCCAAATCTATCAGGCGCATATGCGTACTTGGCAAAGGCGCAGAACATATACACAACATCACCTAGTAGTGCGATTCTTTATGCAAACCAAGCAAAGGCAATTGCGAAAGAACAATACGCGCAGATAGGAACATACAGAACCACCTCGCTTGCAGTTATGGCAATTCTTACGGTCGCATTCTTCATCTGGCTCTACGGTATAATGTCGCCTATGAAGAAGATTCAGAATAGGAAAAGGAGATAGCAGCTAGCCAAAACTTATCCTGCTTCCTACCGTTATATTATTCCTTATAGCAAAACCACCCTTTGCCTCTAGAACGTAGTTTGCAAAAGCATTCGGCGTATAGATTGCACAACTGCTTGCAACAAAGCAGCTAGTCACATTCTTTGCAATGTATACGATCCTTCCACCATTTGCCGTTCCATTTATCCAAAACATGTCCAAGTTGGAATACGTGTCATACATCCAGAAAGGATAGATTGAAGGCTTTGGAAAAACAAAGAGCATGGTGGTGCTGTTTGTTATTGTCTTATTCATCAGCCCACTAGTCCAAACGGAGTAGTTTGAGGCAACATAAGCTATTCCAAAACTCTTGCCATTTATGATAAAATGGGAATAGCTCGTATGCTGGATTGGGTAAAATGCAAACAGATACAAAAGTGCAATGCCAACTACGATAATTGCAAGAAGGACCAAAGGATTGTTCATCGATCTACCTGTCTGTATGCGCCTATATAATTATTTATACCTGTTATTGGTATACAAAATAGCTGATGGTCAAATGCGAATACTCCAAGAGCATGTAGAGTTCATAGAGTACGAGCCGATAAAGAGGGAGATAGCATCCGCAGAAGAGGCAGAGAAAAAGAAGGAGAGATACGAGGATATAGTCGTCCTCTTTACAACGGTTGAGACTGGGGACAACATTGCAACTGCTAAACAGGCAATCGATGACGTGAAGAAGTTCCTCAAGAATTTGGGAAAGAACACAATACTCATATATCCGTATGCGCATCTTAGCAGCAACCTTGCAAAGCCCAACGATGCGATAAAGGTTCTAAACGCAATGGCGTCGGATGCCAAGGAGCTGGGCATAACGGTCTACAAGTCGCCGTTTGGATGGAACAAGCAGTATTCGCTTAAGATAAAGGCGCACCCACTCGCAGAACAGTCTAGAAGCTATTCAGCCGAAGGAAAGGCGGAGAAAAAGAGCGAGATAAGAAAACCGGATAAAACAATGAAGAATGCAGATGACCTATCTGAAGATGAACTTTTCGCAAGGATACAAAAGAGCGATTTCGCAGGGCTCCCAGAAACTGACCACAGGATAATCGGGGAGAGGCTAAACCTTTTCAGCTTCCAGGAGGTTTCACCTGGCATGGTCTACTGGCACAACAACGGTCTGATACTCTTCAACACGATCAAGTCATTCCTGAGGTCCGAACTGGGTAAGAGGGATTATATCGAGATAAGCACTCCATCGCTTGCAAATACCACCCTTTGGAAAGTAAGCGGCCACTCGGCGCACTACAAAGACAACATGTTCCTAACAAGGCTCGGAGACGAGGAGTTCGGCATGAAGCCGATGAACTGCCCTGCAACATTCCTTGTCTACAGGTCAAGGAAATGGAGCTACAAGGATTTGCCGCTTCGCGTTGCAATATTTGATCCACTCTACAGAAATGAGTTAAGCGGCGTGGCAAGCGGTCTGTTCAGGGTCAAGATGCTAACCCAAGACGATGCACACATATTCACGACAGAAGAGGGGGCGAAGGATGAGATAGTCGAAATCCTTGACCTGATGAAGGACATCTACAAGGCATTCGGAGTCACACACAAGGTTCGATTGTCCACAATGCCTGATGACCATATGGGAACCGCTCAGGAATGGAAGAGCGCTACACGCATACTCACCGACGCGATGGATTCTCAGAAGATCAAATATGCGGTTATGGAAAAGGATGGATCCTTCTACGGACCAAAAATTGACATCGACATAAAGGATTCGATGGGAAGAGAGTGGCAGTGCTGCACCATACAAGCTGATATGCAGATGCCAAAGAATTTCAGACTCAGCTACACGGGCGAGGATGGAAAAGAACATACCCCTGTTGTAATACACAGGACAATTATCGGCTCCCTGGAGAGATTCATAGGCATACTCACCGAACACTACCAGGGAAAGTTCCCAACATGGCTTGCTCCAGTTCAGGCAAGGGTCATGTCCATTTCGGAGGGAGCAAACAAGTACGCGCAAAAAGTTTACGAGAAGCTCAGAGATTCGGGTATGAGGGTAGAAGTCGACATATCTGACAAGACTCTTGAGTACAAGATAAGGGAGGCGCAACTAATGAAGGTGCCTTACATGTTGATAGTTGGACAGAAGGAGGTTGACGCCGACACTGTTGCCGTAAGGGCGAGGAGCGGCGGACAAAAGTTTGGCGTCAAGGTGGATGACTTCATAGATAAGATAAAGGTCGAATCGGAGAACAAGGCGCCTAGCCCAAACTGATCACTGCTGCACATTTGCCCTTTCAGAGAGATCAAAATAATTTTTCTCCCCAACGCACGATGTTGCATTTTTGAAGTTTTTCTGGTCCTCTATTTGCGTATGCCAATTCATTTCCACGCCTACAAGACTCTCAATTAGGTCGCTAACAACCTCGGCTGCCTTCAATTCAGATACACCAGGGAGCGCATCTTTGGCAACCTCTTCAAGTATTTTCCGTTTCCCCTCAAATCTTTGGGTCTTGCTTTTGCGCAATGCTATCTCCAAATCAATGTCCCTCTTTATTGAAAGCAGCTGCAGGTCTCTAGGCATGCCGCCAGAGCTTGGTTTTGGAATGTGGAACTTCATAAGTATATTCGTTCCATGACGCCTATATATCTAATCTCCAACTTTTTTTGAGATTAGGGTAGCTTTAACTCTGTGAGTGGGAAATTCCACATGCTTTAGCGGTGGGATGAGAGCGAACCGCAGATAATTAGAAGCCCCTTTACCATCAGGGCATATTGGCATTGATACCATCTTGGTTGATTGGTACGTACACGCTTCATCTGATTTGCCAGG
>JBOGSA010000037.1:0-40395 GCA_050749785.1 Candidatus Micrarchaeales archaeon
CAGGTTCATGGGTGAAAAGAAGGTTGCAATACACACCTATTCGTGCCTTCTTGCATACATGATAACATATCTGATGTGATCCTATGCAATTTGACGAGGGTGATTGGATGTAAATGTCAAGTCCCTACTCTATTTAATCCAAGAAGTGAATCAAAAACAAAACAAGGCCGATAAAAACAAAATATGTGCGATAATATAAATAGGCCAAGACGAGACTTGATTCAAGGGAAGTTCATGGCAAAAATAAAAACAAGTAGGGCACCTGATTGTTCCTACCTTACTTTTAAGATTCTTGAAACCCCGATGGACATCAACGCCCTTTCCCAGCAATACAAGAATGCAGTGCGTGATTTAGTCAAATCAAAATCTGCAGAAACCCCAACTTTTGTTTGGGAAGGGAAGTCTTACAAGTACAACGACAACATCGTGCAGCTAAATAACCTAGGACGTGCGCAGTTGGAAGCAATAAGACAGTCACCAAAACTACTTGCAAGGCTTGAAAAAGAAGCAGGAAAAATAATCAAGGAGTCAGAGATAGAAGTAAAGAAACTAAGAGAAAAGATTTTCTCCCACTTTGCCTATTAAAATTGATGATAAATATGGAGCTGTATAAAAGCAAAATCAAAGCGGGAGAAGAAGACGATGATGAGTTTGATGGAGATGAAACGCGTCCACCGCTACCTATACCGGGACCATTTCCAATTTGGCCAAAGCCTCTTTCAAAGGTTAATTCACACAGTCCATCTTTAATCAAGAAGAACACACAGAGTTTATTCTCAGTCAGGAGGAAATAGTTACTTTATTACTACCTTGTTAGAGACATCGACAATCCTGTCCACGCTATAGCGTATGGGGTTTCCAAAGCTCGTGTTGACTATCAGCGAGCCTCTCTTTATGTCGATTCCAGACACCTTCCCTATCAAAGCGCCCAGTTCGTTAACCACCACCTTATCCTTCATCCTCTTCGTGCGTATCGCCCTCACCCTGAAGAATGTGGTTGTTACGCTTATCGCGATTCCGATCACAATTGCAGCCGCTGCAAATTCGAGGAGCTGCCAGAAGAATATCTGGCCAATCACCCATGCCACGAACGCGTAGCTTAAGACCCAGAGTATTATCGATGACCCAACATAGGTTCCGTACTTAAAGTTCCTGAAGATATATCTGCTGTTCTTTGCTTCAAACATTCTTCCCAAAAGGTAAAGGATCAACATCACAGGTGTAAGAAGCAGGAATCCTTCGACTGTGTATGCAGCTGTTGTAAGCGAATTGGACCCTAGCGAGAGCTGTGTTGTGTAGTTGCCGTATGCTATCAGAATGTTCGCCAGGAAGAAGATGATTGAACTTAGGTAGAAGACAAAGCTTATCCTCTCTATGCTGAACCCAAATCCCCTGAATGAGTGTATCAGTATGTCCTCAAGTCCGAATCCCTTCATTACTAGGTAGATTCCGATTAGTGCCACAGGCAGCTGCCATCCGACGCCAAGTGCGTAGCTCACAGCAAAGAGCAGCAGCAGTATCGCCGGTATTCCAAAGACTATCCTTGCATAGTGCGGCTCCTTGAGCTTTTCTATTATCGTGAAATATGTGTTCTCGAGCTGTTCGGCCTGCTTGACCACTACCACCTTCACGCTGTTTATCTTGATCCTTGACTCTATGAGTGGCAGAACCCGATTATCGCTTGCCCCATCGGTCACGAACACACATGCGTCTACCTTGTAATTCGAGAGAACCAGTTCAAGCTGCCTTGAGATTTCTCTGTCTGCATCGTACCCCTCGGTCTCTGTGCCCGTTATTGTAGCAAGGTTGACCGAATATCCCTCGCTCTTTAGTTCATCGTAAAGCTTAACTGCCTGGAACATAGTGTTGCCATCGGTATCCTCAGGGTCTGCAAGCATTATCTGGTTCGCTGCGTTTAGGTTCTGAACCCTTCCCAGAACTGGTCCTGATATCTTGGTCTTCCTGAAGAGGTCGTTGTCGATGTCTATGGCTAGAACCAAGAGTCGCTCGCTCTTGTCCTTTGAACGTGCCTTCCCTCTAGCCATGCTATCAATATTTTTATCCTGAGGGTATATTTAAAGCTATTTGATGATAAGATACTGTGACGTAATGGGATACATGAACGATTTAAGATTCGCTTACAGCATACTCTTTAGGCCAGCAAGCGCGGCAAAGAAGAACTTCACTGCAAGGCAGTTCTTGGGGCTATACTACAAACTCACCGTAATTCCATTCATAATCTACTTAGTAATCGGAGCACTGCTCATACAGTTCGGCGCATCGTCTATTAGCACATCACTTGCTGGACTAGCGAGCATTTTTCCGATTGCAACAGCACTCGCATACCCTCTCTTGATACTCAGCGGAGTCCTGATCTTTTGGATTGCAATACCGATAGGTTTTGCAATTGACGCATTCATTTATCAGATAGTGGGAAAATTATTCCTCAACGTCTGGAAGGGCAACTACGATAAAACATTTGTAGCCGCAGGATTTGCGGTGATGCCTGCAATGCTATTCTACTGGCTCCTCTCGATTCCAATTCTGAATGTATTATACATAATCGTGGTCGGGATATGGGAGATAGTCCTTCTTGTAATAGCGCTATCTGTGCAGCAAAAAGTATCAAGATTACAGGCTTTTGCTAGCGTACTTTCAGGTCTTGTGCTAGCAATATTGGTGGTTCTTCTGATTGTCGTAGGCATAATCGGAGCAGCTCACTCATTTGGCGGTGTTCCAAGCTTCTGGGGAATGTGAGAGCTACTCGCTCCTTCTTCTGTACTTAACGCTTATGCCGCTCTTGGCAAATGTGTAGATTATCTTGTCGTACTGCGATAAAAATACTACCGCTAGGAAAAGTATAGTGGTGAGCACAATCACCCCGCTCAGCGCAATGTTTAGAAATTCCTGAAGGCTCGCAAGTGATGTGGTGTGCGTGTTTATCGAGACCAATGTGACAATGCTTATCGAGAAGTCGAGAACCAAAGACCCATATGCGACTACCTCTATTGCTTTCTTCACTTTTGATATCTTGTAGAGGTTAGAAGGTCGCATTCTAATCGCTCATGTATAAATCAAAAAAGCTTATTAATGCTCTCTTGTAAAGTGAGCCTTCCACTTTTGGAAACAGAGCGGATTTCTTCCTAAACGAATACTAGACAACCTATTTAAAACAGGCAAGGAAACCCAAATCATGGAAGCCAAGACGGCCCAGATCCCGAGGCTAAAGACAAGCCATGCGCTCACTACATTCGCGCACATTGTCAGCGGCGGAGAGGGGATGAGGCTCGACATCGCGTTCAAGAGCAACGACAACGAGAGGCTTGTCGGATTCTACGCAGTGCCGCAGCAAACGTCAATGAGAAATGGCGTGAGGCAGGAGGACATGCGAAGGAAGCTGGAGCTGATAAACGACCTACTAACGGTATGTGACAAGACACAAACACCCGTAGAGATTTACGTGTACAAGACCGGATTAAATGATACATATCTTAACGAAGCGTGCAGGAATGCCCAGGTAGACGATTTGAGTCTTCCAAACGATAGGCTCTACATTGACAAATTCCACATCTCTTATCCAGACACTGAAATAGCCTGCCACTGCATTTACAAGGACAATGAGAACAGAAAGATAGGATATCGGGTAGGAATAAGAGCGGCAACAGCAATTATCAACCTAGACGAGCACATCAAGATCCTCAGAGAGCTTAGGAAAGCCTAAATTTGTATTTTATAATACGAAACGCAACAATAAGTTTTTATTTATAGCATAATCAAGTGATTAGTCTAAAATGTACGTCAATTCGTTACCGGTCGTAGGAAATGAGTGAAAACAGGCAATTTTTGAATGTCGTAGAGGAAACCCTCTCCAGCGGAGACGAAGCTGAGATTAGGGAAATTCTGTCAAAGCCGATAGAAAAGAGCCCAAACAATAGTTTCGCGCTCCAGATACTAGCCGATATGGAAAGAATCGAACAGCTTAAGCTCGGACTAGAATATGCAAAAAAGTTTGGGATAGATATCTCAAAGCAGGAGAACAACAACAAAGAGAACTTGCTCAGCACAATAATTCTTAACCTAAAGAAGGATAACCTGCTTCACCTCACCACCGAAGAGTTCAACAAAAAATACGAAAATACAGTCATAATGGTGGATTTAGTTCATGAGCACAATCCGACTCTTTTTGCCCAAATGGTGCTAAAAGAGGACAAAATTAAAAGGACACCAATAGCTCTAAGCAGATCAGACAACTCGGATAATTCAATCTATTACAACATACTTAAGAAAATAGAGAAAGTTGCTAATCCTGATCAGAAAATAATCACCGAATTGAAGAGGGGGAATGAAATGAACAAGATATTTGCCCCGCAGGCTGACGGCCCTGTCTTTTCTATTCCAAAGATTAAGCAGTAGATCTCACAAAGTCTAGCACTCTTTTTGCAAACTCTTCAGGATTAGTGTAGTGCGAATCGTGTCCTGCTCCATCTATTATCTCGAGCTTGCTGCCCTTTATCTTCTGATTGAACGATGTTGCGTATTTCATAGATATCACCTTGTCATCGCTCCCCCAAACTATGAGTGTTGGTTTCTTTATCCTTGCAAGGACCTCATCGCTAAGCTCCTCTTCCCGCGCGGCGTTAAGCACGCTTCTCATGACGAACTCCTTGTTGTTCATCATCATAAGAGTGTCAAGGAATTTCTCCTTGTATTCGTCGCCATCAAGTTTTTTTGCAAACGCCTCCTCTTCCTCTTCAAGGCCTGCGCTGTCCTCCAGCACGAAACTAAGAGAGGGATAAGGATAAGAAGCATAGTATGCAGCGACCCATCCGCCATATGAATGCCCGACTATGCAGCTGCTGCCGCAGTTCTGGTCTGAAATAAATTCCATCAATACCTGCACCTGCTCGCTCACAGTATATCTAACATCAGACGGCGCATCAGACTTCCCGTGGCCCAACAGGTCTATTAGCGAGATGTCAAGATCATCAGGCATGAATCTCATGAGTTTTGCCCATGCCTTTGTGGTTCCACCGAGCCCGTGAATGAAAATTATTTTCTTTCCGTTGGCATGGTGCCTTTTGTAGTATATTTTGCCAAGTGAAGAGTGCGTGTAACCCTCTTCAAAGTCCTTGTCGTAGTCCATGCACTCACTTTTTTGCCTTGGGGTAGAAGAAGTGAAGCGGTCGACCTAGAGCTGCCTCTGCAGCCTCCTGCACAGCTTCGCTATAAGTAGGATGTGGATGTATTGTTGAGGCTATATCTTCTAAAGTCGCGCCCATCTCTATCGCAAGTGCAGCCTCCGATATCATGGAGCTTGCCTCATCGGAAACTATCTCTATTCCCTTCACCATCTGGCTGCCATCATATGCGATCTTCACAAAGCCGCGCATAGTATCTAGAGCAACAGACCTTCCAAGGGCGCTGAGCGGGAACTTGGTAATGCTTATGCCATTGCCCTCCTCAACAATCCCGGCAATTGCAATCTCTGGGTCGGAGAATATTACAGCAGGCACAACAAGATTATCGTAAGATGAATTCTGTCCGGCCGCAACCTCACCGGCTACAACTCCCTGCCTTATCGCTTTGTGCGCAAGCATCGGTTCGCCGATTACATCTCCAACTGCAAAGATGTTTGGGTCAGATGTGCGAAGTTGCCTGTCAACCTGTATGAATCCCTTTGCGTCAACTTTCACTTTTGTATTCTCAAGTCCCAGGCCGTTTGTGTAAGGCGTGAGCCCAACTGCGACAACTATGGTGTCTGCATCTATCTTTTCACCAGAAGCCAGAGTAACCGAGTTATAATCGTGCGATGCAGGGCTTGCATTCATGTATATCTTAACGCCCAGCTCCTGCAGCCTTGCCTTGACAAGTGCTATTGCATCCCGATCGAATCTTGAGAGAACATCAGATCTTGCGATTATCGATACCTTGGTGCCGAACTTTGCATACAATGTCCCAATTTCTACAGCGACATATCCTGCGCCAACTATCGCCATGCTCTTTGGTATGAACTCAAGGCTTAGCGCCTGCTTGTAATCTATTATGTTGCCTCCAAATTCGAATCCCTTCAGAGGTGTAGATTCAGAACCTGTTGCTATAAGTGCCTTTTTGAAATCAAGCGAAGTGCCGTTTGTGAGCTGCAGCGTTGTAGAATTAAGGAAGGTCGCAGTTCCTTTTATCACCTCTATCTGGTTGAGCTTGCATAGAGACTCAACTCCATTTTCCAATTTCGCAGAGACGTCAGTACGCCATTTCAACATCGCTTTTGGGTCAATGCTTGCACCCTGAACCGTTATTCCGAACTTCTGAGAGTGCTGTGCATCGTAGAAAATGTCGGCAATTTTTATCAGAGTCTTTGAAGGAATGCATGCGTAGTTGAGACAATGGCCTCCCATCTTGTTTTTCTCCACAAGCGCCACATTGAGTCCGAGCTGCGATGCACGTATTGCAGCAACATATCCTCCTACTCCTCCGCCAATCACGGCAAGGTCAACTTGTTCTGGTAAAGAGCCCATAACCATTCAATCATCTATTCTTGCTCTGTCTTCTCATCCGAGCATTTCAAGGAAGTCAGGGTCCTCAAGGTATTTTATCAGATCGTTTCCGAAATGGACTGCTTCCGCACCATCAACCACCCTGTGATCAAAAGAAAGCGAGAACGGAAGCTGTTTTCCAACAACAACTTTCCCATCTTTAACCATCGGCGTGTCCTTTATCATGTGAATGCCTAATATTGCAACTTCAGGATAGTTTATCATTGGCACAGAGAGGTAGCCACCGCCTAAGCTTCCTATGTTGGTTATGGTGAAGGTGCTGTCACGCATCTCATCTACAGTTATTGTGTTGTTATGCAGTTTGTCGCTGAGCCCCTTTATCTCCTTTGCTATCTGTAGTATGCTCTTCTTGTCAGCCTCCTTGATTACGATGACTTTCAGGCCATCTGCGGTCTCTGCGGCAAGCCCTATATTGTAATATCTTTTCAAAATGATCTCGAACTTCTCATGGTCATAGCTCGAGTTGAACCTCTCATTGTCCTTGTCCTTAAGCGCTCCAATTACCGCCTTTATTATGTAGGGCAGGAATGTGAGCTTTACTCCGAACTCCTTCTCGGCCTTTGGCTTTTCCCTCTGCACTATTTCCCAGAGCGCAGTCGCATCAATGAGGTCCATGTGTACTGCCCTAGGTATTGTCCATGACGCCTCCATGTTCTTTGCAATTGTTTTCCTTACCATTGACATCGGTATCCTTTCAACTTGTTCTGAATGCTTTTGCTCTAGAGATTCAGAATATTTTGGAACTGGTTTTGCTGTTATTATAGCCTCGTGACCTGTGCCCCTAACGTCATTCTCAAGTATTTTGCCTCCAGGTCCGGTCCCGATGACTGTACTGATATCAACTCCAAGGTCTCTGGCAAGTTTTCTTACTCCCGGGGTTGCAATTATCTCTTTTGTTGTCTGCGTAGGCATCTGCGCTGCAGGTTTTGCAGCAGCAATTGGCATTGCTGCAGGCTGCTGTTGTCTTTGTGGTGCGGCACTCAACTCCTCATCGGTTCCAACCGTTGCAATCAGATCGCCAACATGCACTATCGCATCTTCTTTAACTACAATTTTTACCTTTCCACTTATCGGCGATGGAATGTTGACCACTGCCTTGTCGGTCTCTATCTGGAAAAGTGCTTGGTCCTCTTTTACCGCATCACCGTCCTTGACAAGCCATTTCTGCAAGTGTCCTTCTGTGATTCCTTCCCCAACATCAACAAATTTTATCCCTTTCACATAATCACGATGACAATAGTTTGTCTATTGCCTTTGACACTTTAATAGCATTCGGTATGTAGTAATTTTCATAACCTGGGAACGGATACGGGAAGCTTGCAGATCCCACTCTCATAATCGGTGCCTTGAGGTCAAATATCGCCTTCTCTCCTATTCGCGCTGCGATTTCAGCTCCCGAACCGAATCCCAAAGGTGCCTCATGGACTATCAAAACCTTTCCTGTCTTCTTTACGCTGCTCAGAATTGCTTCCTCGTCTAATGGGTTGATTGTTCTTAGGTCAAGAACATCAGCAGAGAGATTTCTCTTCTCCACCACTTCATTTACAACGCTAAGCATCGTCCCGTAAGTTATTATGCTCAAATCATTTCCCTCCTTCACCAAGTTTGCCTTTCCTATTTCTATCTCATACGTTTCGTCAGGTATGTCTTGTTTGAAAAGCCTGTAGAGTTTTGTTGGTTCAAGAAACACAACCGGGTCGTGCATGTGCAATGATTTTATCAAAAGACCTTTTGCATCGTAGGGAGTTGCTGGAATTACAACAACAAGACCGCCAAGATGAGAATAAAGCGCTTCTGGACTGTCAGAATGGTGTTCAAGCGTTCTCACCCCTCCACTTATTGGTGTCCTGACCACCATCGGCACTTCATATGCGGATCTTGTCCTGCTCCTGTATCGCGCGGCGTGGTTTGCCAACTGGCCAAAGCCCATCAACATGAATCCAGCGAATTGTATCTCCGCGACCGGATGCAAACCTGACATCGCCATTCCAATTGATGCTCCCAAAATCATTGATTCTGCAAGAGGGGTATCCATGACTCTCCTCTCTCCGTACTTTGCCTGAAGTCCATCAGTAGCCCTAAAAACTCCTCCGTCCTTTCCAATATCCTCTCCGAGCAGCACAACATCATCGCTCTCCTGCAGACTAAGGTCAAGTGCACTGTTTATCGCGCCAACCATGTTTGTCTTCATAATCCTCCCTGCCAGAAATTATTCTGCACCGCATCGTCGTACTCGTCCTTTAGCACCTGCGGCATGAAGCTGTAAACATTCTCGAACATGCTCTTTGGATCAGGCTTCCAAGCCTCGGCCTTAGCTAGCGCATCATCAATCGTCTTGAGCTGCTCCTCAGCCATCTTCGTCTCAAATTCGAGATTCCACAGTGCCTTCCTGCTTAGATATTTCCTGACTCGATCTATTGGGTCCTTTCCTTTCCATGCGTCAACTTCTGACTGTTCCCTGTATTTTGTCGGGTCATCAGCGGTGGTGTGCATGCTCATCCTGTAAGTGACGCACTCGATAAGAGTCGGGCCATCTTTTGCACTGGCAATTGCATCGCTAACAGCCTTGTAAACTGCAATAACATCATTTCCGTCAACCTGCACTGACTTCACCCCTGCAGCAAATCCTTTTTGTGCAAGGGTCTCAGCTGCTGTTTGCTTAGATCTTGGAACCGATATCGCCCACTGGTTATTCTCTATTATCGCAACCAGCGGGACCTTGAACACGCCTGCAAAGTTAAGTGCCTCATAGAAATCTCCTTCAGATGTTCCCCCATCTCCGACATATGCTACTACCGCAGCATCGTTCTTTTTGTATTTCTGTGCGAATGCGATCCCTGCAGCATGCGGCATCTGGCTGGCCACTGGAACAATGTAAGGAAAGCCGTGGACATCTTTAGGTATTGCCCCACCCTCCTCAAATCCCCTCCAGTAAAGGAAGAAGAGGTCAAGTGGGAATCCCCTGACAAGGTAGACTCCATGCTGCCTGAAATTGGGAACGAAGATATCGTTTTGGCGCATTGCCATAGCGCTTCCTATCTGAGTAGCTTCCTCTCCAATAAGCGGAGCATAGGTAACTGCGCGTCCCTGTCTTTGAAGGCTCAATGTCTTTGCATCAAGCGCCCTTGCAAATGACATGTACTTGTACATTTCCAGTATCTTATTGTCATCAATCTCCTTGGGAAAAAGAGAAGCGTCGACATCGCCGTTTTCATCGAGTATCTGCAGGTTGTCTATAGCCCCTTGGAATACCCGTTTAATCAGAAAAGCACCTTCAATATAGCTTCATAACAATACTATTTATTGTTTACCGCACAAAGGCGTTTAGGTAGGTAATGGGGAGAAGATGGTCAGGGAGCTGATTTTGAATTACACCGGGCAGAAGTCTTACACACTTGAGGTGCACGGCATAAAGAGAAAGTTGCCGCTGATTCAGGTAAGTGATGACACATGGATTGCTTACTTTGAGAGTCTAGGTGACGTGGAATTGATAAATACGAGCGCAACAGCACTCACAAAAGAACTCAGCGGATGCGACATACTGATGAGCAGTGAGAGCAAGGGAATATCTCTGCTTCAGGTAATCGCAACAAAGCTGGGCCACAAACAATTCATAGTCTGCAGGAAAAGCAGGAAGGGATACATGCAAAACCCAATAATGCAAAGATACAAGCCAATCACATCCGACAAAGAGCAGGAGCTCTATTTAGATTCAAGGTTCGCCGAATTTCTCAAGGGAAAGAATGTAGGAATAGTGGATGACGTCGTCAGTTCAAGGGCCACTCTTGATGCAATGGTTGCCATAGTAGAAAAAGCGGGAGGAAAGGTCGCAAGGAAGGCAGTGATACTAGCAGAAGGAAAAGAGCAGCCTGACGTGATAAGCCTTGCCATACTCCCAATATTCAAAAGGGAGACAGATAAGCGATAAATACCTTATCTCTCAATTCATTATTCACACATTCTCTGTGATCTCATGGTGGATAAAAACAAGGTTCTAGAGCTAAGCAAGAAAAGCAAAGGCAAGATCGAAGTGGTCAGCAAGGTCCCACTCAAGACTCAGGAGGATCTTTCAACCTACTATACCCCGGGAGTTGCATATCCATGCCTTGAGATAAAGAAGGATGTTTCCAAGGTTTACGAATATACAGCAAAAGCAAACATGATTGCGATAGTTACAGACGGCACCAGAATCCTCGGTCTAGGAGACATAGGACCCGAAGCGGGCTTACCAGTCATGGAAGGAAAGGCTATTCTCTTCAAGAGATTTGGCGGAGTGGATGCGATGCCGCTTGCGATAAAGACCAAGGACGAGGCAGAAATAATAAAATTCGTGCAGCAGATTGAACCAACATTCGGCGGCATAAACATAGAGGACATTGCATCTCCGAAGAGCTTCCACGTGGTCGATAGGCTTGCAGAGACGATGAACATACCGGTTTTCCACGATGATCAGCAGGGCACAGCGACAGTGATACTTGCCGCGCTCATCAATGCGATGAAGTTGGCAGGAAAGAAGCTTAAGGATTCAAAAATAGTCATAGATGGCACCGGATCAGCCGGAGTCGGCGCAATAAGATTGCTGCACAGCCAGGGAGTAAAGAGAATATACTCTGTTGACTCAAAAGGGGCAATATACGCAGGAAGATCAGAGCTCAATGATGTCAAGGAAGAGATCTCCCACATGGTCAATCCGGAGAAGAAAGCAGGAAATCTAAGCGATCTTGTCGAGGGTGCGGATGTGTTAATTGGACTATCGGGAAAAAACAAGTTCAACAAAGAGCTAATTTCAAAGATGAATGACAAGCCAATAGTGTTCGCATTGACCAATCCAGTTCCAGAAATAGGATATGAGGAGGGAAAGCAGGCGGGTGCATTCATAATAGGTACTGGAAGCAGTGCCCTGCCAAATCAGATAAACAATCTGCTTGCATTCCCTGGTATAATGCGCGGTCTTCTTGACACAAGGGCGACAAAGGTTAACTACGAAACGCTTGCCGCCGCAGCTAGGGCAATAGCAAAATGTGTCGGCAGCCAGCTATCCGTGGATTACATAGTTCCATCAATGACCGACCAGAAGATTGCAATAAAAGTGGGTTCAACAGTTGCAGCCGCAGTGGCTCAAGCAGCGATAGACACAGGAGTTGCCAGAATAAAAGTTGATCCGCAGAATGTGAAGAAAGAGACTATACAAATGATAAAGAAAGGAATCAAAGCAGAGAAGAAACTCCAATGAACAGGATTAAAAAGATGCATTGCAAAGTATAAAGTATGAAGGCTGTAATTCTTGCTGGCGGATTCGGAAAAAGGTTAAGGCCACTCACAGACACTACTCCCAAACCGCTTCTTGTAGTCGGCGGGAAACCAATTCTTGAATGGCAGATATCATGGCTGAAAAAGTACGGCTACGATTCATTCATAATCACAGCTTCCCATCTGCCTGAACGGATAATAAACCATATCGGGGACGGGAAGAGATTGGGGGTAGAGGCTGAAGTGGTAATAGAGAAGGAGCCGCTGGGGACTGGCGGCGCGGTGAAGAATGTCGAGCATCTGCTGAAGGACGAGAAGGAATTTGTTACCGTCAATGGCGACGTGATAACAAATCTAGTAGTCAGCGACATAAAACTGGAGAACTATGCGGCATCACTTGCCCTCACACAATTGCATAGCTCTCTTGGGATAATCAAATTAGAGAATGGAATGATAACCAGCTTCGTGGAAAAGCCGATACTAAAGGAATACTGGATAAATTCAGGAGTTTACAGGATGACTCCAAAGGTTTTCAAGTACCTGCCGGAAAACGGCAGCATAGAGAATGCGACATTCCCGAACCTTGCCAAGGAGAAGCTCCTGGGCGGCACAAAGTTCGACAACGTGTACTGGCACTCAACGGATTCCATAAAGGACATGGAGGAAGTCGACAAGGACCTCTCAACAAATAAGATATTCTAACTAGTTCTCTTTAGTATGTGGTAGCCGAACTGCGTCTTCACAATTCCCGATATCTCTCCTTTCTTCAATGCGAATGCCGCATCCTCGAACGGCTTGACCATCATGCCCCTTCCGAATTCGCCAAGGTCTCCCCCTCTTCGCCTTGATCCATCAATCGAATATTCGGCTGCGAGCTGCGAGAAGTTACCGCCAGCCTGCAGTTTCTTTAGAATCTCCTCTGCAAGTGACAGCTTCTCGACTAGTATGTGCGAACATCTTATCTTCTCTCCCATGAAATCATCAATGCTCTAAGTCAATCAATTTATTTAAGCCTTTGGAGGTAAGATAGCTGTATGCAGGACCAGGATTTCGATAGGCTTTTGGCTGTTTGCAGACTAAGGCTCAGCGAAAAAGAACATGCCAAGATAAAAACCGACATAGACGAGATAATCAACTACTTCAACAGCATAGAAAAGGTGGACACCGCAAAGCTTGAGCCATCTTATCATCCAATCCAGATCGAGGAAAGGCTCAGGGAGGACAAAGTGGAACCCTTCGACAATCCCGATTCGCTCCTAAAAGGGACAAAGACCCACAGGTTCTATGTGGTGGGGCCTGACATCTGATTGTGATTTTATGGGTAGCATAAGCGATTTCAAGAAAAAGAAAAGGGAGCAAGGATACTATCCAAAGCTGATCAAGGAGGTCACAAAGCTCAATGAGAAGCTGCACTTCCTGACGGTTATAAACGATAAGCTCAGCGATGGCATGCCGTTTAGCGTCAAGGACAATCTGTGTGTAAAGGGTTTTGAATCACGAGCCGGATCCAAGGTGCTCAAAACCTATATTCCTCCATTTGATGCAACGCCAGTTGAACGCATGATGAAGAAGGGATTTGGTTTCATGGGTAAAACCACAATGGACGAGTTCGGATTCGGAAGTTTTGGTATCAATACAGATGTGATCGCAAGAAACCCTTTCGATGAAAGGTATGTCGCCGGAGGTTCAAGCAGCGGAGCGGCTGTTGCAACTTCAGTAATCAAAAATCATGTTGCCCTTGCCGAATCCACGGGCGGCTCTATCTCAAATCCTGCAGCTTTCTGCGGCGTGGTCGGTTTTACTCCTACATACGGACTGGTTTCGAGATACGGGCTAATTGATTATGCAAATTCCCTAGATAAGATAGGGATAATGGCAAGAAGCAGCGAAGACATAAGAGAAACTTTCGATATAATAAAGGGCGCAGATGTTTATGATTCAACGTGTGTAGACAAAAAAGTGACTGAGGGCAAAAAGCAGAAGCTTATTGTAATCGACCAGCTCATGAAGGGAGTTGATGAAGAGATACAATCAAGTTTCCAGGTGCTGCTCGCAAGACTCGAGAACCAGGGGTACAAAATAGAGCATGTAAACTTGGATTTCATTGACAAGGCGATACCTGCATACTACATAATCTCAATGGCAGAGGCTTCAACTAACCTCGCAAAGTATACTGGTTACAAATATGGCCTTCAATTAGATGATTTTACAAAGGGATACAATGAATTCTTCACAAAAGCAAGGGAAAACTTCGGAACCGAGGCTAAGAGGAGGATAGTCCTTGGCACTTTCGTAAGGAGTTCAAGTGTGAAGGACAAATACTACACAAAGGCACTCAAAGCGCGTAGCGCTCTAACCAACAAGCTCTCTGAGCTGATGAAAACCGGTTTCATAATAAGCCCGACGATGCCCATAATGGCACCCAAGATCGAAGAGGCAGAAAAGTTGTCACCATTGCAAGCATACGCGATGGATTCGCTCACAATCCCTCCAAATCTTTCGGGATTCCCGCACATCACATTCCCGTATTCCTACACGAAGGGAATGCCGCTCGGCGCACAGCTTATCACGTCACATTTCAATGATTATGCACTCACCGATTTCGTCGGCGAGTGGGAGAAATCATTCAAATACAATTTCAAGTACGATCTGTGATATTATGAAAATAGGATTGGAAGTTCATGTTGCGCTGCCCACAAAGTCAAAGCTGTTCTGCGGATGCAGCACCAACGCAGATGAGCCCAACTCCTCCATCTGCCCGATATGCATGGGATTCCCTGGCTCAAAGCCGATGCTAAACAAGGCGGCATTGTCGATTGCATTAGATGTTGCAAATGCGCTTAACTGCAAGAAAGCTGAAAGAATATCCTTCGTAAGGAAGATTTACTTCTATCCGGACCTGCCAAAATCATACCAGATAACCCAGTTGCAAGATGCAATAGGCGTAGATGGGAATGTGGGGCTTGCAGGAAAGAGGATAAGCATAAGGAGGATACAATTAGAGGAGGATCCGGCAAGGATTGTAAGAGAAGACAACTACACTCTAATTGATTTCAACAGGTCCGGCCTGCCGCTTTTAGAGATCGTTACCGAACCAGACATATCAAGCGAGGAGGAGCTAAGGGAATTCCTCAACGAGTTAAGAAGCATACTCTACTATCTAGGGATAGACATAGAGAAGGAGCTCAAGGTTGATCTTAACATCTCTGTTGCTGATGCGAGGGTGGAAATTAAAAACGTAACCGGGATACGCAACCTTGTTGATGCTGCAAGATACGAGATCAAAAGACAAGAGGAGTTGGTTTCTAAGAAGCAGAAAATAAGTGCAGAGACAAGATCGTATAGCGAGAAAAATCTCAAGACAGAAAGCTCAAGGGAGAAGGAGAGCGATGAGGAATACGGTTTCATCTATGAACCTGACCTCACATTCTATTCTACAAAAGGCAAGAAGCCCACAAAGCCGATTTACGCAAGCAAAATAGTTGGCGAGATTGCAAGCAAGCACGGGGTTAGCGCCAAGACCTTGCTGGAGCTTACACAGTTTGATTCACAGGCGCTCGAACTTGTGGAATATGCAAAGGACAAATGGCCGATGCAATCTGTTATCGATGCGATAGAGAGATTGAAAAAGTCAAAGATCGCGCTCACCAAGGCAAAGTTCGAGGAAATGATTAAGAAAAGAGGCGAAGGGGCAACAAAATCTGCAGATCCAACTCTTATTGACAAGGAGATAAAGGAACTGATGGATGCAAACCCGAAAGTTGTGGATGAGCACAAGAAAAATCCCAAGGCGCTTAATTTCATCATTGGAGAAGTCTCAAAGAAGCTCGGCGTAAACCCAAGGGAAGTGGCTGAGCGTCTCCAGCTAATTTTAAAGAAAGGGTTTAAAAATTAGCAAAGATAAACCTGATTATTCGTGAATCCATGGAAGTCAATTGCGGCGAGCTTAGAGAAGCGCATATAGGCAAGGAGGTGACACTCCACGGTTGGTGCCGATACATCCGCGACCATGGGGGCAAGCTGTTTGTCGATATCGCAGACAAGCACGGCGCAACGCAGCTAGTTTTTGAAGGGAAGGTGAAAAGCGAGGCAGACAAGCTCGGAAAGGAATACGTATTGTCGATAAATGGGAAGGTCAACAAGAGAAGCGATGAGACATCAGATGCAAAAAACCAGACCGGCAAGATCGAGGTTGCAGTCGAATCACTAAAGATACTAAACGAATCCAAGATCCCTCCTTTTGAACTAATTGAGGAGAAGGAGAAGTTCCTTGCGAATGAGGAGATAAGGCTGCAGTACAGGTATCTTGACCTTAGAAGGCCGCAGGCGCTCAAGCACATAGTGCTCAAGGACAAGATAAGCAAGTGCGTCAGGACTTATTTTTGGGACAACGACTTCCTCGAGCTTGAGACTCCGATAATGGTCAAGGACACATATGAGACAGGAGCAAGGACCTTCCTTGTCCCATCGCGTGTCAACAAAGGCAGGTTCTACTCATTGCCGCAATCTCCGCAGTTCTACAAGCAGATATGCATGGTGTCTGGACTTGAAAAATATTTTCAGATAGCAAAGTGCTTCAGGGATGAGGACCCTAGGGAAGATCGGCAGCCGGAGTTCACACAGATTGATGTGGAAGTAGCTTTCAAGGATGAGAAGTACATTCAGGCTCTGATAGAAGGTATGTTCAAGAAAATATTCAAGGAGGCAATCGGAACACCGATAAAACTTCCATTCAGGCACCTTGCATTCAAGCAGGCGATAGAAAAGTATGGTAGCGACAAGCCAGACCTAAGATATGACAACGAGCTTGTTGACATAACCGAAGATGCGCTGAAGAGCAACTACAACATACTCAAGCGTGTTGCGGAGAATAAGGGCAAGGTGATTGCAATCGCCTTCTCAGGCGCAAAGTATGGCAAAGAGAGCAGGATAAACGAGGCGTACATGCTAAAGACGATAGAATTGGCAAAGAGCTTCGGGCTGCGAGGACTCACATGGCTTTACTTCAAGGACAAGGCCATAAGGTCAGAACCTCCAAGCATCGCAGAGTCGCTCAAGCCAAGCGAGAAGGCACTCCTAAAGAAACTCAGCCCAAAGGAAGGAGACGTGATAATAATCGGATCGGACACTTCCGAGAAGCTTCTTTACGATGCGCTTGGAAGACTAAGGAAGATAATATCCGACCACATTGGAATCTACAACTCGCAATACAACTTCCTTTGGATAGACGAGTTCCCGATGTTTGAGATGGATGAGGTCACAAAGAAGCTCAAACCATCTCACAACCCAGTCACATCCCCGACTCAAGAGACTGTGAAGCTGCTAGAGAGCGCACCAGACAAGGTGATGAGCAGGCAGTACGACCTGGTGCTCAACGGCCTTGAGATAGGAAGCGGTTCGATAAGGATAATAGACGCGAAACTTCAGAGGAAGATACTCAAGATAATTGGGATGAGCGACAAGACAATCGACAACTCTTTTGGCTTCCTCATAGAGGCCTTATCATATGGCGCTCCGCCGCACGGAGGCGTTGCGCTTGGACTCGACAGACTCGTTGCACTCCTATCTGGCGAAAGCAACATCCGCGATTTCATACTCTTTCCAAAGAACAAGAAGGGAGAGCTTCTGCTTGACGGTTCGCCAGATGAGATAGACACTAAGAGGCTCAAGGATGATTTCGGGATAGGTCTTGAAAAATAGGAAGTGAAGTTATGTGGATCTACTTTTCAGCTCCGATACGCTCAAGCAGGGAGAGGGCCCCAGATTACTTCAAGATGATAGAGCTCCTGAATAGTTATGGAGGAGTTCTGACCGAGCACATAGGCGATACAAAGACCATTCCCACTAAGGACACTGGTCTTAACGAAGCCCAACTCTACGAGCGCGACATGGAATGGCTCAGGAAGGCAAACGTGGTTGTTGCAGATGTCTCTATCCCATCGCTGGGTGTGGGTTACGAACTCGCAGTTGCAGAGGCTTTGGGAAAGGAAGTCCTTTGCCTATACATGAAACAGAATAATGCAAGGCTCTCTGCAATGATAAAGGGAAATCCCAAATTCAAACTCGTAGAATATCACGATATGGACGAGGCATCCAAAGGCATCAAAGAGTTCTTCGAGCAGGGCGCTAATAAAAATGGCAATTAAAACGAGTATAATAAAAGTAAGCGGGATAAAGCCCGCCAGAGCACAGATACGCAAGGCTGCAACTCTTATACAGAAGGGCGGGGTTGTTGTGTTTCCCACAGAGACAGTTTACGGAATAGGCGCAAATGCATTTGATGAAAAAGCAGCAAGAAGAATATTCAATGTGAAGGGCAGACCGCGTGACAATCCACTTATCGTTCATGTAGATTCTCTGGAAATGGCGCAAAAGATGGGTGTCATTCCCAAAAAATACCAAAAAGCAATCAAGACCGCGTGGCCATCTCCTATAACCTTCATCGTAAAGGCAAGAGCTAAACTTCCAAAGAGCGTGACCGCAGGTCTTGAGACTGTCGCATTGCGAATGCCTGCGCATCCTGTTGCGCTTGCACTAATAAAGCACAGTGGAGTCCCGATAGCCGCTCCGAGTGCAAACCCTTCAAAGAAACCTTCAGCAACAACGGGGACGCAAGCGGCAAAATATTTTAGCGGCAAGGTGGATGCGATATTAGACTCTGGAGAATGCTTTTTCGGAATAGAATCATCAATAATAGACCTATCCACACTAACACTCCTGCGGCCAGGACCATTTACTCCAGAAGAGATTAGAAAGATTTTCGGGAAAAAGCCAAGGATAAGCAATGTAACCAGAGGCCTTTCAGCGTCTGATAAAGTGATAAGTCCGGGAACAAAATATGCCCACTACTCCCCAGACACAAAGATGTTCATGTCCCCAGCAAAGATTAAAACACTAATTCAAATGCTGAGCAAGCTAGACAAACGTAATTTTGCATTTCTTGGATCAAAAGAGTCATGCGCATTGGTAAAGAGGGAGATAGGCTGTGCCACAATGCCTTTAGGCAAGAAATCAAATCTTTATGAAATAGCGCAAAATCTCTATTCCTCCTTCAACAAACTCGATGACCTCGGTAAGAATTTTGCAGTAATAGAAACTTTTCAAGAGCAAGGAATAGGTCTTGCCCTGATGAACAGAATAAGAAAGGCATGCAATAATATCACGCTAGAGAAATAGAATAAAAACAAAAGAAAAAAAGAAAAATAAGGAAGAGTCTAATTGTTCTTCTCTAGATCCTTTATCCTCTCGGCAACTCCCTTTGCTTCGCTTTCGAGATTCTTCTTGTACTCCTTTAGAATCTCCAGCTTCTCTTCCTTTGTAAGGAAGTTTCTCATTCCATTTGCTCCACATTCGCACATTTCATTCACCACGCATAAACCTGTCCATCACAAATATAGGACATCATATATTATCCAAGGATAGGTATTTAAATATATAGCATGTCCTATATTCACCAAGTGAAAAGATGGAGAATTACGGCTGCGACATGCGTGGAATGCTTTCGTTCCAGATACTTTGGCTGCTATCTAGGAAGAAGATGCATGGCGAGGAGCTTGCAAAGGAAATCGAGAAGAGGAGAGGAGAGAAACCCAAGGCAGGGACCATATACCCTGCATTGAAGGAATTGAAGGAAAAGAAACTCATAGAAGGAAAGAGGGAAGGAAAGATAATAATATATTCATTGACCCCCAAAGGCAGGAAAAGCGTCAAACACGCAATGATTTACTTCTGCAAGTGTTTTGGCGACATTTTCGCAGACGGAAAATAATAGCAACGTGATGATATGGAAGAAACCTACGATAAGCGCTACGCAATGAAGTCACTGTTGCTCTTTGCTGGCTTTGTAATAATGGTCATGTACATCGAGACCATGCTCATTCCATCCCTTCCTTCCATCTCAAAGCAGTTCAATATCGATGCGGCGCAGGTAAGCCTTGTCCTCTCAATGTATCTGGTCTCAGGAGTGGCCCTCAACCCAATAATCGGAAAGCTAGGGGACATATACGGCAAGAAGAAGATTCTGGTCAGAGTGATGATCGCATATACGATTGCAGTCGCAATGACGGGATTCGCCCCATCATTCACCATACTTCTTGCGCTAAGGACGATTCAAGGTATAGGACTCACCATATTCCCTCTTGCGATAAGCCTGATACAAGAGCAGTTCCCCAAGGACAAGGTACCACAGGCCCTTGGCATAGTTGGCGCAATGTTCGGCGCTGGCGCAGCGATAGGTCTGCCCATCGGCTCGTTCGTCTCAAACGCATTTGGCTGGCAGACCACTTATCACACAGCAGTTCCATTCGTTGCCCTCTTCTCGATATTGATATACTTCTATATCAAGGAATCGAAATACACTAGGCCTAATGTAAAGGTTGACTACAAGGGAGCTGTAGGATTGGCAGCGTTCCTTGCGCTCTTGGTGTTTGCGCTTTCAAACGGTTCGGTATTTGGCTGGACATCACCGTTGATATTGGGACTAATAGCTGCAGCATTGGTTATCCTATTCTTCCTAAATCGCTTTGAGAAGAAGATTGACTATGCAATAATTGACAGGAAACTCCTTGCCATACGTAATGTGCTCAGCTCCAATTTGATAGTATTCGTGATAGGTCTAGGATTCTTTTTAGCATATCAGACACTTGCTTATCAGTTTGAGAGCGCTGCGCCAGCAGGGTTCGGGGAAAGCATCTTCCTTACCGGGCTTTCAATGGTGCCATTTGCAATAATGATGCTCATTGTCGCCCCATTAGTAGGCAGGTGGGTAGGTAGGTTTGGCACCAAGCCTTTCTACTTGATAGGCAGCGCGATAGCGATTGTAGGCTTCGTAGTTGCTGCCTTCTCAAAAAGTGCATTGGAGCTAAGTGTGGCTGCAATGCTGATCGGCGCAGGTCTATCCGCACTAAACATTCCGAATGTGAACTCACTTTTGCTCAGCGTAGAGAGGCAGACAGCAGGGCTTGCAACCTCTATGAATGCAGTATTTAGGTTCTTGGGCAGCGCACTAGGCGCGCCTGTTGCAGGAGTATTCATAGCCTCTTTTGGCACAAAGGCCGCTTTCCAGTATTCTTTCTTCTTTGCAATTGCGATGTTCGCAATTGTAGCTATACTCTCATTGTATTCAGATGAGGTACTGGGCCCAAACACTCACGCCAAGTACAAGCAGCAGATTGTTATCAAGGAAGCCTGATTCAGATATAGTTTACAACAAAGGCAATCGCAAAGCCAATGAGTATGCCAAAGTATGTAAGCCACATCGCCCTGCCAAATCCCTTCCCCTCACTCATTCCCTTGTGTATGTTGACGTGGAAGAGCACAAGCACAACGTAGAGGATCGCAGCGCTTGCAAGGGCGTCGAAGAATACGATGAAGGTGGAAGAATAGAAGACCAGTCCTATCAAAGTACCTATGACTGTAGGTGCCCCTCCGAGTATGAACGCACCGGTTACGAATTTCTTGTCAAGCTTTTTGAGCCCAACAAGAGGCGCGGCGATAGGGAAGCCCTCGCTTATGTTCTGCAGCGTAAATCCGATAAGGGATACTATGTAGATCGAGGCAAGCCCTGCAGCGCCTGCAGAGCCGAAGACAAGACCTTCTGTTAGGTTCTGGAAGCCTATTCCCATTGCAGCCAGAAGCGATGTGCGCTTCGGGTTCTTGTGCGGCTGTCTATTTCTCTTCGGGATTATGAAGAAGAGGAAGGCGAGCACAAAGCCCACTATGAAGATTAGTTCAAGAGGACTCAAGGGGACGTTGCCGAAGAGGGCCGACACATCGCCGAAGATGTCCATGAGCAGAAAAACAAGTATTCCAATCGCAATGGCGTTGAAGAATATGATCCTACGGGTGCCGGTCTTCTTGTGGAACACTATTGGCATGGATAAGAAAATGGCAAGGCCCATCACAAAGGAGAGAGATATTGTGAGGTATGTATTAATCATTAGATCATTTAGAAGTATTCTTTATTTTCTTAAATAGCTTGTTGACATCTGAAATTATGGAATTTTTAATCGACGTGATTCCATACAATTGAAACGCTAAGTTTATATACAAACATTAGTGGAACTGTCAAATGTCAACTTCCTATTCTTAAATCCCTTTCTCTACTTTGAATTTTGTAAGATTGCCGCTTTATACCTTTCCATATACCTTACTTCTATGGCCTATTTTAATTACAAATATCACCATTTCTTTGTTTTTTATATCCATAATTACCCTGTAGTCTCCAATTCTTAAACTATAAAGTGGCACACCGACTAAGTGTTTTACGTAGCTAAATGGTTGCTCTTTTATACTTTCCACTTTCGCAATTATTCTTTTACTAATTTTATTGTCAAGAGCTTCAAGATCAGTTCTTGATCTTTGTGACCAAGTAACCTGATAGCTCATTTAACCACTAGTTCTTTTTTGAGCTGTTTTGTAGTATATACTCTACCGGCCTTAATATCTGCCAATCCCTCCTCTATTCCCTTTATCTCTTCGGCAGAAAGAGGCTCATGATCAATTTTACTCTCCGCAAGTCTTTCTATCAACTGATCCATAGTTTCGTTTGAGTAAATTTTTAGTTCCTCTAGTTTTTTCTTAAGTGTTTTTCTTATTTGTATCGTTGTGGTTTCCATAATAATATATTACACTATAACTATTTATAGCTTTCTATAGCTATACAAATAAAGTGAAGAGAAGCAGTACTCTGAGTGCGATGGGCCCGAGGAGAATTGAACTCCTGTCTTTACCGTGTGAGGGTAACGTCTTACCACTGGACCACGAGCCCCTCTTTTAGATTGAATAATTAAGTATAAATAAACAAAATAACCAGTCAGTTTGATGCAATGACAAAGTACTACACCGGTAATGGGGATAGCGGCAAAACCTCAATAATGAGCGGTGCAAGCCTTCCAAAGGACGACGTACTCATCGATGCAATAGGAGATGTTGATGAACTTAACAGCGCAGTCGGTGCAGCCTTATTTTACGTTCGCGATGATGTTCTAAGAAAGCAGCTAAAGCTCATACAGAATGAATTATTCTCCATCGGTGCGCTACTCGCTGCTGTAGAAAGCAAGGAATTTAGCAAGGCAAAGATAGAGAGAAAGCAGATAGAACGCCTTGAGAATGAGATAAACACAATGGGCACAAAGATGCCTGAGCTCACAAAGTTCGTTCTCCCTGACGGTTCAGAGGAATCAGTTCATCTTCATCTTGCAAGGTCTGTGGCAAGAAGGGCAGAACGCAAGGTTTCAGGTGCGGCTCAGAAGTACAAGATAAATACTGAGGTCCTTGCGTACCTAAACAGGCTCTCATCATTTCTTTTCGCAGCAGCGCTCTACATAAATCACAAGAACGGGATCGAGGAGAGCAATCCCGTTTATTAGACATTGAAATATTGCTTGAACTTTGTTGTGGTGCTTATCTTCTTGCTCCTGCCGATCTTCTTTGTCTCAATAAACTCTTTCTCGCTAAGCTCCTTCATGTACTCGTAAGTCGTTGATCCGAATATCTTTACAATCTGGCTCTGCAGAAGGTTTGGGTTCTTACTAAGGTATGCAAGAATTCTGAGTGCGCCACGTGTTAAATCTGGACCAACAGCAAGGCTGCTGACTTTGGATGCGTATGGCTCCTTGAGTGCGAACATGTACTTGCCACCTATTTCAATCAACTGAAGTGAGGTGTCCTTAGTATTGTACTCTTCAACAAGTTGTTTGAGCATCTCCTGAATTTTTCCTGGAGACATTATTCCTGTCGCACTGACAAGTTCATTGACTCCCAGTGCGTTCTGCGACATGAAAAGTGCCGCCTCGATGAGTTTCTTGTTGTCTATCTGCTCGTCCATGCAATCACTAATTCAGCACTACTATTATCTCGTCAAAGAACCTCTCTTGCACCAATGTTATCTTGTTCTTGTGCGAAAGGAAGAGAAGCGGTATGAAGATCCCAAGCAATGCATCTTCCAATCCCTTTCCATTAGAAAGAATTGAGAATGTGGTCATCTTCGATTTATCTACGTTATTCTTCACCAGCTTGTAAACGTTATCTATCTCAGCTTCGATGTCCATCGGGTTTATATTCAATTGAATCGGTATTGGCGTCTCCCTTGCGGCAGTCTCCTTTATCTCCTTGAGTTTCATAGCCTCTTCAAGGGCGGTTATGAGTTCTGGAAGTGTTATCTTCCTCTTTGGTGGTATCCTTAATCTGAAACTGAGTTGGTCAACTGTTACCATCGGTCTCTTTTCAGGCGGCAAGGATTCATCTACCTCCTCTTCTTGGAAGCTGAGCATCTCGCTCTTCAATCGCAGCAGTATTGCAGCAGCAAGGATTATGTTGGCCGGAATGCGAAGGTCCATCACTTTCATTCCCTTCACAGCTTCAATGTATTTGTCAACTACTTCTACTATGTCAACGTTCCAAGGATCGAATTTCTCCTTCCTTGCAAGATCAATAAGCACTTCCTTCCATGTAGCTTCAGTGACAAGCTGCTCTAGGTTCATGTGCTTTGGGTCGATAGTGGTCTCTACTTCAAGTCCTGCCGCAGTCGCCATAGTTCCTAGTATCGAGGGAGAAATAATAAATACCTTGCGAGCCTCTCACTCAGGTGCGTTGTAATCTTTTCGGGTAATGCTGCCATGCATTGCCTGTGCTATCGCCCAGCAGGTGATGTAAGAGAGCAGAAAGACTGTGGCCATCACCGCAACCACGCCAAGTGCCTCAACGCCAAGCTGCGTGAGCGCCGCCATTCCTCCTCCGAAGAGCAGGCCGTTAGGCAGCCCTGGGAAACCTGATCCTGCGGCAAAAGCCTGCTGAGCGAATATTGCAATCATCAGAACTCCGAATATTCCGCCCACCGTGTGTCCTGCAAGCAATCCTGCAGGGTCTGTGAACCACTTCCTGTTGGCAAAGAACTTCTCTCCCCACACGAAGATCGGCCCTCCAAGGATTCCGAGGATCGCAGCGCTGCCGATGCTCACAAAGCCTGCAAGCGGAGTTATCACAATCAATCCCATCAAGACTCCATTCACAGCATCGATTAGCTGAGGGCGTCTCTTAAGCATGAATTTTGTGAACACCATGGTTGAGAGGCATGCAGCTGCAGCGGCAAGGAAGGTTGTTATCACAACAACCAGAGCCTCTGTGTTGAACTGCAATACGCTTCCAGGGTTGAAGCCGAACCATCCTATCCACAAAAGCAAAAGACCAAGAGTGAGCCAGCCGCCGTTCACCTTCACGTTAACCTGCGGGCTGCTCTTGAGTTTTTTCCTCTTCTCCTCCTGCCATATCCTGAGCATTATCCCAAGACCTGCGGCCCCTGCAGCTCCGTGCACAACAAGACCTCCTGCAAAGTCGACCATTCCCATCTTGGCAAGCCACCCAAGAGGGTTCCAGATCCAAGCAGCTGGAATCGCCCAGATCAAGATGAAGTAGACTACCGAATACAAGAAGAAAGCAGACATCCTCACCTTCCTAAGTACAATGAGCCCGACCAAAGCGAGCGTCACAGCAGCGAAAGCTGTTTCAAAGAGGAAATACGTTGTGGTTGTAAGGCCAGTGCCAAAGAAGTTGCTGGTCATCGACCACCAAACTCCGTTGAGTATCCCGGCAACATTCGGATTGAAGCCACCTAGGAACACTCCATTGTATAATGGATTACCTATTATGCCACCGATAGTTGGCGCGAAGGCGTCATTGAAACCAATGAATGCCATGAAGAAGATCGCAGAGCCCATCATCAGTAGCGTCTTAAGAAGCGCCCTGTCATATCTCTCGCCGAACTCTCCGATTTCAAGGAACCCAACTGCGATAGTCATGATGAAGACAAGCAGTGCTGCAATAATTACCCAGAGATTGTTAAGAGTAGCGTCGAGCAGTAGCATATGATGACTCGATAAGTAGGAGATATAAAACTATTTAAAGATATATCTAAAGGGCGCTAATTATGGAATTTCAAAACGAGTTTACCTACAAAAAGTTTGTTGAGCAGAACAGCGAGGACGAATTCGACTCTCTTTTCGACAACGCAGTTGCAAAGACAAAGGCGGAAGTGCTGGGAAAGAGGCATCCACTATACATAGATGGAAAGGAGGTAAACGCATCAAGCGAGATTGCAGAGTACTCTCCAATAGACCGAAACCTACTCATCGGCAGATTCCAGAAAGGATCTAGGGAGAATGCAAAGCAGGCGATTGATTCGGCTTACTCTGCTTTCGCCGATTGGAGCCAGACAAATTACAAGAAGAGAATCGAGATCTTCAGGCACGCGGCGCAGATCTTCTCCAAGGAGAAGTTCACAATCGCAGCGATACTAAGCATAGAGAACGCAAAGACGCGATACGAGTCTATAGGCGAGGTGGACGAAGCGATAGATTTCCTCAATTACTACTCGCTTGAGCTTGAGAAGAACAAGGGATACCTTAGGAAGACCAAATACGTTGCAAGCAGCGCAAAGGTCGCAGCAGGATTTCAAGGAGCACCTGGACAGGAAGAGAACGTACGGATTGCAATGAAGCCATACGGCGTCTTTGGGGTCATCGCACCATTCAATTTCCCAATCTCGATCTCAACAGGCATGAGCGCAGGCGCGCTTCTCACTGGAAACACTGTCGTGTTCAAACCCTCATCAACGGACAACCCTGCAATGCTTACGGGACTCAAGATTTATGAGATATTCAAATCAGCAGGAGTTCCAGCCGGAGTATTCAACTACCTAACGGGGCCCGGATCAGAAGTGGGTGAGGAGCTTGCAACCAATCCAAAGGTAAGCGGAATAGCATACACTGGTTCAAAGGCGACTGGAATCGGAATGATAATGAAGAGCTATTCGCTCGGACAGCAGAAGGCATTCATAGTGGAGATGGGGGGAAAGAATCCAGTAATAGTATCAAAGAGTGCAGACCTAGATAAGGCCGCTTCTGGGATCGCTAGCGCAGCATTCGGATTTGCAGGACAAAAGTGCAGCGCATGTTCGAGAGTTTATGTTCATCAGTCGGTTAAGGAGGAATTCATAAGCAAACTAGTTGAGAAGATGAGGTCCTTTAAGATTGGAGACCCGTTGAATAAGGAAGTATATGTAGGCCCGCTGATCAGCGAGAATGCATTGCAGAAATACTACTATGCGGTCAACGAAGCAAACAAATCCGGAAAGATAATATACGGAGGAAAGGCGGTGGAGACAGGACTGAAGGGTTCATACGTTGAACCGACGCTTGCAGAGCTAGATCACCAAAACAAACTCTTCCACGAGGAACTCTTTGTACCGTTCCTCTGCATAACCACATACAAAAATCTTGATGATGCGCTCCAGAAAGCAAACGATGTGGAATACGGACTCACTTCGGGATTCTATAGTTCTAAGAATAGCGAGATAAAGCAATTCCTAAATCAGATACAAGCAGGTGTCGTCTATGTGAACAGGGAGACCAGCGCAACCACAGGCGCTATAGTCGGAGTCCACACCTTCGTTGGATGGAAGGGGAGCGGACTCACAGGGAAGGGAACAGGGAGCAAGTTCTATCTGCAGCAGTTCACAAGAGAGCAGAGCGAAGCGATAGTGAAGTAGATGCTCACCAGATTCCTTTACAACCACACAAAGTTCAAGACCAAGCAGATGAAACTGAAAGGGAAGAATTTCAATATGCTAATTGCCGATAGCTTTGCCAAGAAGGCAATTGGTTTGATGTACCGAAAAAAGATCAATGCCGATCAGGGAATGCTTTTCAACTTCCCAGTGGAAAGGAAGTGGAAAATATGGATGCTAAACATGAAGTTCCCCCTTGATATACTCTGGCTTGACAAAAACGGAATAGTGATTCATATAGAAAAGAATCTCAAACCTTGCAGCAGCATGTTTTCCTGTCCAAATTATTCTCCGGATGCAGATGCGAAGTATGTAATTGAGATAAATGCAGGCATCTGCTCAAAATTGGGAATAAAAGTTGGGGACAGAATAGATACTAACTAGTCCTATTTGACATCAGCCCATGCCGCTTGAGTATCCTTCCAATAGTTTGTGCACAACAAACATCAGGAATGCTATCGCCACAACCTCCCCAATTCCAAGTCCTGCGATATACAGGTAGCTCAGCTTGCCAGTTATGGCCTCAACAGGATAGTATGTTGCAAAACCTAGTGGAACGAGCACGGTGAACACCACAGAGCCAATTATTCCGTATATGCTCAAAGGATATCTTGCCGCAGAGCTTATCGCCTGCACCACCCAGCTTATCCAGCTGCCTCCCCTAAATAACCTGTAGGATGACAATATCAATGTTATCACGAAGAGCAGTGCTATCGCAGAGCCAAGAGCAAACAGCACCAAAAATGAACCCAGCTGCAATGGACTGAATGCTGTGTGCGAAGCAGCATATGCAAAGAGTATCGCCCCGCTGATAATGCTCGATATCGCAGCAGCGCCGTTGAAGTTTGAGATCATCACCATCAAATGCGATACTGGCCTTGAAAGTGCAACATCAAAATTTCCTGATTGTAGGTCGCTTCCCAGATTTCCCATATCAAGCATGTAGTTTATCACACCAACCAGCATTATCGCCGTAGATGCGAGCATCAGCATCTGGTAATATCCCCATCCGACTATTCCGGAAGAGACACTGTATATTACGGTTATGAAAACGTAGGTAAGAAGCGTTTGGATGAGGAAGAAGAGCAGCCACACAACTCCTTGCAGCCTGTATGCGAACTCTGTTTTCCATGAGTACCGCTGTATGTAGTAGAACAGATGAAGGTTTCTTCTTATTTTGTTAAGCATTCAAACACCAACCACATCCATGTGCTCCCTTGCCGCATACCAGATCCCGATATTGAGCACCAGCATCACAGCGAACCAGAAAGCCGCAAGAGGCAGCGCTGACATTGCCTGCGAAACGCTGATTACATGTGTGAATATCGCCGGAGGATAATAGAGTATGAACTGGAACGGAAGAAGAGAGGTGATGCTGCTTATGCCCTGTGGAAGAAGGTTGAGCGGTATCAATCCGCCGCCTAGGAACTCTACGATGAAATAGAAGATATTGATTATTCCCGCTACTTCAACGATGAAGAACGACATGTATCCCAAGAAGAACTCAAAGGAAAGAGAAAGGAAGAAGCTAATGAACATGCTGAGCACGAAGAGGAGAAGTGTTGGTGTGCTGAGCAGTGCATTCGTTAGAACATAAAGTATCACCAATATCGGTATCGCAACAACTGTAGCGTCCATCGCAAAATTTGCGAGCGCACCGGTAATAACCACCCAGACATAGCTAAGTGGCCTTGTCAAGTACATGAACACGTTGCCCACCTTTACGTCGCTGATTATGCCCCAGGATGTACCGGGTGAAACTGCGCTTATCGCCGCAACTACGAAGAAGTATGTTGTTATCTGCACAAGCGTGAAATTGCTTATTGAGGTGACGCCAGATGCAAGATAAACCGCACTCCACACAAAGAGCATTATTATCGGGCCGCATATCTGAAGCGACATGAGCATAATCGTGTCTATCTTGTAGACCAGCCTTCGTTTTATTATCACGTACGCAAGAAGCAGGTATTTTTCTATGCTAAGATTTTCCACAATCTCACCTCTTGGACTTCCTGCCCCGATTGTAGAACTTGGCAAGCACCTGGCCGATGTCTGGTTCTGATACGTTGTAATCAAGGACGATGTCGCTGTTTAGAAGGTTGACTATCTTCTTGTTCTTCAGATGCTTAGAATCTATCTCGATCTTTAGGTAGTCTTCCCTGCTTGCAACTACCTTTCCGTACTTCGCATAGTTCTTGGGGTCAATTTGCTTATCGAAATGTATCTCCAGCTGCTTTCTGTTCCCAAAGAAGGTCTGCAGTTCACGCTTAGAGCCGTCAAAGACTATTTTGCCCTTGTCGATTATTATCACGCTCTTTGCAAGCGCCTTTATCTCATCGACAATGTGTGTGGTGATGAAAAATGTGGTGCCATAATTCTTCCTCATGTCCATCACCGCTTCCCTCACGTTTATGACCGATGAGAGATCCATTCCTATCGTTGCCTCGTCCATGAACACTATCTTTGGCATGTGCAGCACAGATGCGACAAAGTTGCACTTCATCCTTTCACCGAGCGATAGAACCCTGACAGGCTTTCTGAACACATCCTTCAGATTCAGGATCTTTATGTAATAATCAAGCCTTTTCTTGTAAACATCCTTTGGAATCTCGTAGATCCCACGAACATAGTCGAATGTATCTATTGCCGGAAGGTTCCAGAAGAGCTGGTTGTGCGCCCCGCTGACCATTCCGTAATCCCATGCAAGTTTCTCCCTTCCGCTCCAAGGCGCAAGCCCGAGCACCTGCGCGCTACCAGAATCAGGATGCAGTATTCCTGTGAGTATCTTTATCAGGGTGGACTTGCCGCTTCCGTTCTCCCCAAGAAGCATCACTATGTCTCCCTTCTTTACCTTGAAGCTCACGTTGGTTAGTGCATGTTTTATCGAATACTTCCTCCTAAGCGATGCTAGGAAGATCTTCTTTCCTTGCTGGCTCTGGTATTCCCTGAACTTCTTTCCCAGAGCGTGTACCTCTATGACATAGTCTGTGCTACCCATTCTAATCGACCAGAGTATTGCTCAGGTGGGTGCTAAATAAATTGCGTACATCCCCGTTTTTCTCACTCAGATATGCGTCATATGCAGTTGCCGCAATCTGCGCAAAGCGAAGAATATGCAAGGTAATGGCTAAAAGTATTGGCATCGCAGTATGTTAAGACGCGATAAAATGACTAACTTGTATCTAAAAGGTGTCGGGATTGGATTGGTAATTGCATGGGTGACAAGCGCTTTGGCCTATTTGGTTGTGCGCAATGTATCAAAAGATAATTGGAGAGCAAAACTCCCTGTTGCTAAATTACTCATAGCGCTTGAATTAGTGCTCAGTGCGGTATTTCTAGCATTATCATTTTTGATGTGAAATCGACTCGGTGGCACGAAAAATACCAAGCAATTAAACAGTCCACCGATAGCTCTATATATCATGGTTTCCTAATCTATAGTGTAGAATAAAAGTGAAAAAGTCTAGTTTTTCCTCTATGTCAAATAGTGACGAAAGGCTAATTTTTCCTTATATCTTCGGTGTATTAGTTGACACAATTTACAGAGATGAATTTAAAGCCAGAGCTAATTGAAGCCCTCAAAAGGGTAGGGTTTGTTTCCGCAACTGAAGTGCAGGCAAGGACCATACCAGAATTGCTTAATGGAAAGAACGTTGTTGCCAGAGCAAAGACAGGAACAGGAAAGACAGGTGCTTTCTTGGTGCCGATTTTCCAGAGGCTGCAGCACACAAGGGACATAGAGGCCCTAGTCGTGGTGCCTACAAGGGAGCTGGCAATACAGGTTGCAAACTTCGCCCAGAAGGTCGGAAGCCATCTTCATGTTCATACTACAATCGTCTACGGAGGCGCATCGATAAACATGCAGGTGCAAGAGCTCAGGAGAGGAACAAACATAGTAGTTGGAACTCCGGGAAGGATAATCGACCTCGTTGAAAGAGGTGCGCTCAATCTTGACAGGATAAAATACCTGGTTCTAGACGAAGCAGACGTTATGCTCGACATGGGATTCATAGAGGACGTGGAATTCATAATCTCAAGGACTCCGGAAAGCAGGCAGATGATGCTCTTCTCCGCCACAATGCCAAGGGAGATAATCAAGATAGCAGACAGGCACGCAAAGGGCGGAGCAATCAGGATAACTGTCGGAGAGGAAGAGGATCTCACAGTAAGCACGATCAAACAATTATACACAATTGTACCGAACAGGCTCAAGTTCTCGGCTCTGCTCGCATACATCAAGGAGTACGCGCCAAAGAAGGGAATAATATTCGCAAGGACAAAGTATGAGGCAAATGCTATACACAGGGTGCTCCTCAGCCAGAAGTACAATGCGATACTCATGCACGGTGGACTCACCCAATCAATGAGGGAAAGGTCTCTGGGCAATTTCAGGAGCGGCGCACAGTTCATGATCGCAACAAACGTGGCGGCAAGAGGACTTGACATCGCGGATATCACAGACATAATAAACTTCGGAGCGCCAGATGAGCCGAACGTATACATCCACAGAGTAGGAAGATCGGCAAGGATGGGCAAAGAGGGAAGAGCGGTCACTATCGCAGACCCAGACCAAAAGAAGCAGCTAAGGGACATTCAGGATTACGCTAACGTGCAGATGACAAAGATAGAGCTCAATCTCGAGCCTTTCAGCACATTGCAGCTACCAATACACGAAGAGAGGAGAAGCTTCGGAGGAGGCGGTGGCGGCGGACGCAGATTCGGCGGAGGAGGCAGAAGCGTCGGAGGCCACGGAAGAGGAGGACCGAGCAGAGGCGGCGCGGGCGGAGGCTACCACAGAGGCCCTGACAGGCGAGGAGGAGGCGAAGGCCACAGGGAAGGAGGAAGGGAAGGAAACAGAGAAGGCGGAGGATTCAACAGAAGGTACAAGAGAAGCTTCCACAGGAACTAATCCTATATTTTTATCAAAGATTGTTTAGCATAGCCTCCGGCGAGAATTGGACTCGCGACCTCGTGCTTACCATGCACGCGCTCTACCACTGAGCTACAGAGGCGCAAACTATCTTTGTCTGGCAATTTTATATAGCTGTTACTATTAAATATAAACATGCGAATGAGAAAGGCCAAACCCCCGGACTTCCAGACACTCTATAAAATTGGCCTCTCCACACCAGAGCTCAAAGTCTCTGACAATGAGGCATTCATGTCAAGACCTGATTTCAAATTTGCAATTACTAACAAAAATGGGCTCTTTCTTGTGGCTGAAAAAAACGGCAAAATAATCGGGTTCGCGTATTGCTATATAGAAGGGCCGGAATACGCGTGCATGGTGTACGATGTAGTCCTTCCGAAATACAGGGGCCAAGGGATAGGAAAACGTCTGATACAAGAAAAGGAGCTCTGGTTGAAGAAGAAGGGAGTAAAAAGCGCATATGCGCTGGCGACAAACCAAAAAGCAACCTCGATACTCAAACACCTAGGCTACAGAAAGGGTAAGCAGCTCACTTGGATGGAGAAGAAGCTCTGATTGTTATGTGCAGGGGGAGAGATTTGAACTCTCGAACCCGCTAAGGGTTTGAGAGTCTAGCCTAGCTGTTTCCACGCCGTTATTCATAGCCCTATTTCACACCAAAAATAACATAAATTTCTAAGCCAAAGCAGGTTCATCTGAACCCAAATTATAGGCCAGCCAAGCTATTTAAGCAAGCACGGTTCAGATTCACGGAAAATCTGAACCCAAAAGTTTACTTAACCTGTTTTTCTGCTATTACAAAACCATTTTTATTTAGGAAAATAGAAAGCTTATTTATCTTATAGCCTAAAGCTGCACCACGCTTAGCTAATTCGGCTTGCCATTGTGACAGATTGGTAGAAGCAGAAAATGTGGTTTTAACTTCATATAATGTATCATTGGACGGAATGAATACGTCTAATGCAGTATTACATAAACTTAGCAAAAAGTCTTTTTTGCTATTATCCAAGCCGTTTAAGTTATCGCTCAGATATTCTCCAACGCTTATCGCTTTCAGGTCTTGCTTTTTAAGGTATTCGTTCGCTATTGTTTGGCCTATTTGACCTATCACGCTAGCATTATCCTTTAACTCTAATAAGTTTTTTACCTTAAGATTAGTGCTTATTTCTATGTCGCACTCCCCCAAGGTAGTCGCGTCATCAACCAGTATGTATACGTTATCTCCTATGTTCTTAAATTTTAATTTCTCTTTCCTGTCCAGATCATTCTTCGCCGCAGTAAAAGCGTAATCTTCACCAGTTTCTTCTTCTGAATTTAACCTGTTCATCTCTCTAGTGTTTTGATATGTAATATAATACTCATTTCCGCCTCTTATTCTGCCCTTAAGTTGCATCTTTGTAAATCCGTCGCTATGTGGTGTTAAATGTATGATTGCTTTGAAATATTGCATGTTTAATCCTTCACCACCCATCATAGAAGTCATAACCAGAACCTGAACTCTATTTTTTACCATTTCTTCCAATATAATATCTGGTCTATCTGTTTCTATGCCGCCGTGTATGAATCCGCTCCTAAATCCATTTATTCTTAAGAAATTTGACACTTCTTCCGCACTTCTCCTCGTTTTTGTAAAAATTAGTATATTGTTCCCTGCCCCAGTTTCTTGCCGTGCTATATCCACAATTTTTTTGTACTTTTTTCTTTCTAGTATATTAGCTATCTCAACCATTTTTTTGATTCTCTTTTTAACTTTGCCGTTTTGGTTTCTAACATAATAATCGCTAACGTTGATTAGTAACCCCTGAATATCATCTTCAAAGCATTGGTTTCTAAAATATTCTAATTTCGCTATTTGATAGCAACAACTTTTAAATTCTGCTTTAGATTCTTCAGGGATTTTGTATTTTTTAATTATGTAGTTTATATTCTGCAATGACCCAAATATGTCATTTAGGCCGAATTTCTCTGAACCGAAATTATTTATGATGGATAGATAATAACCAATCAACTTTGCCGTTATGGCATCGAATCTAGTTCTAAGATGGTCGTTTATTACAAATTTATTTGTATTAACTACCTGTGTTACCGCTCTCTGATCATCGAGTATGCTTGCATTCATAAGTTTTGCAGTACCGCTTACCTTTGAATTTTCCGATCTGATTGTCGTCCCGCTTACGGGCCGCGTTCTATGTTCCAAGAATCCGTATGATTTGTTCACTCCAGTTTTGTCGAATTCCTTTTTAAGTAAATGATGCGCCTCGTCTAGATGTATTACGTCAAATTCGTCTATATCAAAGAACCCCCTGTAGAAATCATTTGTAAAAGTTTGTGGCGTACAAATTATATTCCATTTATACTGGCTTGCATGTCGCCAAAACTTTCTTCGCTCCTCTATAGCTCTACTACCATCTAATGAAAATATATTATTTTTTTTTGTATCCATTCCCCACTTTTGCAACTCCCTAATCCAAAGGTTATTTACTAACAATCTAGTTGGTGCTATTACTACGAACCTAACGTCATCTCTGGCCATTAACTTTTTGATGCCTTCAATTACGGTTCTACTTTTGCCTGTACCAGTAGGCAGGGCTATAAGTGTGTTTTTATTTTCCCCATAATTCTGACTAAATATATTAGATATATTCTCTTGATAATCGAATAATGGGATAGCAGTTGCGGCGTCGGTTATACTATCACCTTCTTCGCCGCCCCACTTAACGATTCATCAATTGCTCCTTTTATTTCCTCAGTAAGCTGCTTGAACGCTTTTCTGCTTGTGCCTACTCTCCCACCCTCTCCGGCGGAACCATTTTTATCATCCTGCGTCTTCCAGTAAGCCGAGGTAACAAATCCGTGGCCAATCTTTTTTAATTTTTCTACGAACTTCTCCTCTGTAAGAACAAGGTTGCCTTTGTCATCCTTGCAGTAATTTGCGATTTTGTTAAATACCTCATGAAGGACGTACAATCCTGTTGTTTTTTGTATTGCATAGTCTTTTGGATTTTCAAATGCGTCACCACAAACCGTCCTAAAAGCACCCCAGTAATTATTGAGTATTTTTGCAATCTGCTCGTCACGCTCCGAGCGTATATCAGAGTCACTCAATATAATCTTCAACGATTCCGTAAATGATCGTTGTTTTGCAATTCCGCCACGCTGACCGGGCTTGTCCACCCTATCGTTCCATGGCCCGTCCTTAGTAGCTACCATAATATCCATAATCCCTATTGCTCTTGTAACTACCTCGGCATCTTTTAGTATGCTTACACCTCCCCTATTGTATTTTTCAATAAGGTTTCGGACGCCTCCTGATTGCTCGGCCCACATTTTTATAAATCGGTCGCTTAAATCAGACCTCACACCCTTTTGCGTCCTATTTATAACGTTAAATAATATTGCTTCCTGTACCTTAGCCGGTGCGTCTTCATTATCTTTAAATGAAACAAGCACTAATGGCACCTCAAGTTCTCTATACGAAGGATCGTCTGTGACTAATTCTTTCAGCCCTTCGTACCTGTGTTGCCCATCAATAAGCCATAGGGTAGTAGCGTCTGGAATTTCCAACGTTCCATCCTTAAATGAGACCTTTTCCCCCCTAACACTTACCAAGAGTGGCAATGGCGAGATAGTATCACCCTCCTTTAGAAATTTACCAAACTTTCTAGCCCTATCTCTGGAAATGTCTCTTTGGTAACCATCATTTGTCTCAGGATTGAAACGATCTACTTTAACGCCATGCTCTAGTATTTCTCCAACACTTGTCTTCGTAACGTAGAAGGTTATTCCGTTCTGGGTTGTTTCTATTGCATTTAATTTCACATTAACACCAGATAATATATAATCTAACTAATATTTATATCCTTCTATAAGAACTAAAATTATAAACATAATATACAAACATAAATTATTATTATATCTTAAGGAAACCTATGATCCTTTAAGCCACGCCATCTCGAAAACCTTCGGTTTACGAGGGCTAGCGTCCCAACGGACTGCAATCTGCCACCAGAATCGAAAGTAGAGCCGATTTTGCCCCCACCCAAAATCGGCCGCCTTTTGTTGGACAAAAGACGTAGTTCCTGCGCCTGCTCTATCTCAGACTTGTGCTTCGATATGAAGGCTATGGTCTCCTTGAACAAAGGAACAGGTATCAATAACGAGTCCATTACCTGAGCCTTTTCGGTCTTCAAGGTAAGCTCCCTCGTTTCAAAGTCAATGCGGCCTATGTTTACTCTGACCGCCTCGCCTATTCTAAGCCCAAGCTGCGCCTGATAGCTGAATAGGAGTCGGAACTTGTCAGAGTCTACCGCATGTAAGAATCTACTAAGTTGGACATCGGAAAACGCCTTTGAGAGCGAGCCATATTTCGGCGTCTTCCTCTTTCCAGCAAACCTCTTGGTTTGCATTTTATGGAGAATAGACTGCAACTGCTGTAATTGGTGCCATGAAATGTTCATTGACACCTGTTTGATGAATTCGGAGAATTCCGTAAAATCTTCTTTTCGGAAGATTTTGTTTCGGGATTTCCGAACCCTGCTTTGACGTCGCAAATTGGATGTGCAGGGGGAGAGATTTGAACTCTCGAAGGCGCTAGGCCACAGGATCTTAAGTCCTGCGCAATTTTCTGTGGCTTTTGCCAGCCAGACCAGACTCTGCAACCCCTGCAGCTAAGCGTACATAGATGGGCCGGTCGCATCTACTGCATTCTTGTAGCTCTCGTGCGAATCGCGCGCCTTCTGCAATATCTCCTTCACCTTGCCCTCAACAAGCTTTGCCTCCTTGACTAACTCGTCTGTGCTCACCTCCATGTTGATTATCTTCTTGAGGTTTGTAATGGCAGTAACCGCGTATCTTGGGTCCATCACCGCAGGATCCACCTGCACGAGCAGGTCTATTACCGGTATATTGAACTGCGAAGCGTTTGCAAGCAAAAGCGCACTCACTCCGGCAACCACTCCCTCGCCTATCGCATTTATCTTTGCGCTCTTAATCTTATCCGATAGCTGTTTTGTAGTTCCTATTGCGTATGCAAGGCCTGTTGGCTTTGGCGTTGGCATTCCGCCAATCGAGACAACCATCGATATCCCTTGCTTGCGTATGAATTCAAGCAGTTCGTCAGTTAGTTGGTATATTACTTCTATTGGGATTGTGAATTCTGACATTATAACCACAAGTTTGTACTTCTCATCTTTGTAAATCCTAACAGGAAACATCGGCGTTCCGCCGTGCACTGCAGCAATCGGAGGGAAAAGGTCACTTGTTATGTAGCCGATATAATCCATCTTGAGCTTCTCGATTATGTAGCTATTCGCCATCGGACCCACAAGTCCTGCTCCTGGAAATCCCTCGATAAGTGTGTATCCCTTCAGCTTTGCATCCTTGATCATTTTTATTTCTATGATAAAATCGCCAATTAGATTTCGCACTAAAGGTTCAAAAACATTCCCGAAACGTGTCCAAAAACACATTTTTCGGGGGAAAAACCGCAGATTGCTTATATTGCTGACGTATCCTCGACGTTAAATATATAAATGTATACTTCCGAGATAGCATCGAGGGTGAAATAATGGCAGAACGAGTAGGACGCGAAAAAATAAGCAGAGAAGACGGGTATCTGTATTTCCTAGGAAAGGACGGATACGTATGGAGAACACCAATGAAGACAAACCCAAGGGGCAGAAAGGCCAAGGTTGGATCTGAAAAGGTTAGCAGGGCAGACGGTTACCTGTATTTCATCGACAAGGGTGGATACGTAGCCAGAGCAAAGATGAACAGGAAGGGCAGAAAGTAAATTTTTTGGGGCTTAGTGCCCCATTTCTCTTTATTATTCCTATCCTAATTCTATTTGCTTGCGATCTTAGAGCTTATCGGAAGCGCCATCAGCTTTATTCCAAGAGGCCCGCTGTAGGCGAACTTTCCATCGAACTCAAGGCGCAGTTCAAATATCATCTTCTGTCCGGATTCTATATCGACCGGCAGGCTGTGGTTCATTTTCTTTAGAAGGAATGGCTTGTCGACATCGATCTTCAGAACCCGCATAGGGACCGTCTCGGTGTTGGAGAATGGCAGCTTGTACACAAACTTCTTCTTGGCCTTCATCCCGTTTACACTGTGCATAGTGGTATTGTAGCCAATATTGATTTGAGTTATCTCTATCGGTATGCTCTTGAAGAACGGTAACCTGAAGTCCATGAAATTCACCATATACAACTTAGCGTTCAATCAATAAAAAGTGATGCCTCTAGTTATCCTATCTATTTAGGACTGGAACCTTCAGCTTCGCCATATTTACTAAAGCGTCACGAGCTTCAGGTAATTTCCTTACCCCATCAAGTTGCATGAAATGGTTGCCGGATTCGGTTATCGTCAGCTTTCCACCAAGATTCTGATGGAGCTTGTTTGCCTCCTCAACAGGTACGCACACGTCTCTCCTGCAATGTATGAATTCAAACTTGTCGCATCGCTCCGCTACTTTATTATAATTGATCTCAGGTTCAAAAAAAGAGTGTAGTTGCGGATATGTGAGTCTGTGCGTAAAGCCTGCGATGAGCACTGCGCCGCCTATCCTCTTGTTTTTGCCCAGTCTCTCGATGTATCGCAGCGTAGCAACAGCGCCAAGGCTCTGCGAAATAAAGAATGTGTTTTCATCAGGTTCGACAACATTTTCCGAGATCGTCCCGATCCAGTCCTCGATTCTAGGATAGAAAAGGCTGCGCATTGACCTGTTCATTTGGGGCACAGAGACTTGAAAGCCAAGCTCCTCTAGTTGCACCTTCATCCATGGCCGCCATGCCTCTTCCGGATACCCAGTCCACCCGTGGATTAGGAATACCCTGCCACCCTGCACGGAATTCATTCTGTATGTATAATTTAAAAGCCTTATGTATTAATTCTAACTTGCACAGTTGCCAAAAGATTCGGGTGTGACGGGATTTGAACCCGCAACCTCCGGCTCCGCAAGCCAATGCGCTATCCAAGTTGCGCCGATAACCCCGATTAACTCTCATTTCAACCATAGCAACCCCGACCAAACAATTCTGCGCAAGCGAACCCCGATTTTTCAATGAATTAATACGCTTCAAAATTTATAAACACCTAACGTTCAGTTTTCCCCAAATTCGAACATAGCAACTTATGCAATAAAAATACTTTCGAAGAAAGTAAACATTGCAGAAGTTACTTTTATTTATGCTCCTATTAAATTAAGCATTTGGTTTGCAGTTACAATTTTTATCCCAGCAAACTCCTTTATTTTAAGTAAGTGCTTATCTCCTGAAACTATGTAAGATGCCTTTCCATCATATGCTGTCCCTATAACCATATCATCATCTGGATCCTCCTTCACAACTCTGAACTTGCCCTTTAAACTGACAATATGGCTGATCCTGACAACGAAACTTACCAGCTGTGCCTGTTCTTCTCTTTCAAGCTTAAATTTTTCCCTAGAAACGACACCTTTGAACTCGTCTATTATGTCTGCCGAAGAAACAATCTGTATTTTGCCGTTTAGCGCAAGGTCTATCAGTTTCTTTGGCTTGCCAATATACAGTAGTCCGGATATCAAGATATTTGTATCAAGGACTATCCTCATCATAAAATCAGCTGTTAATTGCTGTTTCTGTAGACCTTTATTTCTGAAGCAACGCCTTTTTCACTCAATTTCCCGTATTTCCTATTTCTTTCCTTCATAATTCCCTTTATCCTTTCCCATGTCTCCTTAAGTTCAGGCAAATCCAGCCTTTTCATGATTATTGTATCCTCCTCTCCATAGACAATGAGCCTGTCCCTAGGCTTTAGCCTTAATCTCTTCCTTATTTCCAGCGGTATCACAATCTGCCCCTTCACACTCATCATAGTAACCTCTTCAGACATTCAATCACCGTAGTATTGTCTTACATTCTTACTTATAAGCCTTTCGGTCAACAAAACTTTAGATGAAGCCAGCACACTTTAGATGAAACTGCAAAGTCATCTAAAGAACGGCTTCGTCGTCAAAGTTTTTAGGGTCGAATTCTGTCGTTAGAGTTACTTACCATTAGTATTTACATAATGCAGAAATGAAAAGTTCATCTAAAGCAAGCCTTCGCCACGAAGTGGAT
>JBOGSA010000038.1:0-35435 GCA_050749785.1 Candidatus Micrarchaeales archaeon
AAATAAATGTCCTTTTTGATATCTCTTTCTCATTTCAGGATGCAGATTCATGAATTCATAACTACTTGCACCTTTCAATAACTGTGCGGCTCTCGAAACTGACATTGTTGGTGGGATTGAAACAACCGCATGTACATGGTCAGGCATCACAGTCAATTCGATGATCCCAATGTTGTGACGTCTTGCGGTTATCCTGACAATCGTGTCATAGTCATACCTATAGACCTCGTTCCAAAATATCTTGAACCGATACTTTGGGACCCACTGCAAATGGTACACCAACTGGTATTTTATATGAGTTCCACTAACTAAATCCATTGTTTCACGTCGGTTACTGAACATCGGCGCCGGTAAGTCCCGGCGCACACAGTAACCAATGAAAAATTGATGCAAAATTAGATAGAACAGGCAGACCGCAGCCTAAAGGCAGCGGATTAGTCAAGGTTTAGTCGTTTCGTGAAGCCCACTTCTTTTCAAATTGCGAATCTGCTGTCACTCTTTATTATGCCCACAAGTTCTTCAGTAAGATTAAGCGACGTGCGATTTTTTCTGGATTTTCCTTTTGCTAGGAGAATTATCTGCGCCATTGTTTTCTTTCCGTTAAGGAGTTCATATACTGGATGATAGTTATCTGCTGCAGATACCCCACAGTAATCAAGCGCCTCGCTCACTATGTTCTCTCTTATTTTCTCGATTGGATAACCGCGCTTTAGCAGCCTTGTCTTTATTGTTTTGAGGTGTTCGCGTAGGACTATCGCGATTGCACCTTTGATTTTTATGTCGGCAAGTATGTGTCCCTCAAATATTATTGTGCTGTGGTCTTCCTTTTTTACGATCTCGTTTATTTTCCTTTCGAGTTGTTTCATCCTTACAATCTTTGCTCCGAATTTGTCTTTTCCCGAGTAAAGTTTAAATTTGTTTACTATATCTGTGGCATTGTATATTTTTGAATCCACGATCTTGCCCTTGAGCCCATTTACTAGTGTGGTTTTTCCGACTCCTGGAGTTCCTGTTATGACTATTACCCTCTTCGTGGCATCACTTAACAATTAAATACAGCCTTCGGCATATATAATTGGTGGTTTGATGGTCGAGATAAAGGAAAGGATAGAGATTGACATCAACAAGTTCAATGACAGTCTCAGAAAGATTGAGGGAATGACGTTTGTGGGCAAGGAGAGCGAGGTTGTTGAACTATCGAAGATGTATGCTAGCGACGCAGGAGCTTGGCTCAAGAAGGGCGATCTCTACACGTCCTTTTCTAGCATCGCATATGCTCACGGACTACTGGACTCGATACTCAAGATACACGGACTAATAGAGTGAATTTATGCTTATCAAAGAGGGAAAGGCCTCAATAAAGGTAAATGAGAGCGCTTTCTACAATCCAAAGATGAAAGGCCTACGCGACCTCTCGGTTCTGTTTTTGAAATCAATGCATCTTAGGAAATATTCGTTGCTCGATTCAACTGCGGCGACAGGAATACGTGGGATAAGATACAGATTGGAAGCTGGCGCAGGCAAAATTGTCTTGCTCGATATAAACAAGAAGGCATATTTGAGTGCGAAGCAGAATGCAAAATCCAACAATACCGGAGCGGTTGTTTTGAACCAGAGCATCCAGGAATTCTGCAACACCAACAATGAAACTTTTGACGTGATAGACCTTGATCCTTTCGGCACCGCTGCCCCTTACATCTACGACCTCATGAAAGTCGCAAAGGAGGGCACGGTCTTGATGGCAACTGCGACCGACACTGCGGTTCTGTGCGGGGCTACTCCTCTTGCCTGCATCAAGACATACGGAGCTCAGCCTCTTCATAATGAGCTTTGTCAGGAAGCTGGAATCAGGATAATGATAAACTACATTGCAAAGATTGCATCGCAGTTCAACTTCGGGATCGATGTAAAGCTCGCAATTGCAAATCTGCACTACATGAGGGTTTTCATTGTGCTAAGTCATGGAGCCAAAGAGGCTGTCGAAAGTGTGAAGAACACGGGCTTTGGAGTTTTCTGCGGCAATTGTAGAGATTTTGGTTATTCGAAAGGCATAGCACCTAGACTAAGTTCTGTGTGCAAAAACTGCAAGTCGGATATGCAGCTCTTTGGGCCGCTGTGGCTTGGAGGGATATATGATAAAACTTTGATTAGGCAGATGAGCACGAATGTTCCTAAGGACATTGATGCAAATGCACTCAGGGTGCTGAAAGAAATTGATGCAGAACTGGATCTGCCATTCTTCTATTCGATACCAAAAATAACCAGGCTCCTAGGAATTAGTTCTGTTTCACAGGCAAAGGTTGTTGGGATTTTATCCAAAGGGTATAAAGTGACCAAAACACATTTCGACAACGATGGGATAAAAACTGATGCGCCAATTTCGATTATAACGAGAGCGGTTAAGCGGGTATGACAACCGTACAGTTTCTGAGCTTGATAACCTCCTCTGCTTTTTTCAGATTTCCAATTGCCGCCATCCCTCCAGTTGCCCTTACGAAGTCTATGCACGCCTCGACCTTCGGCTTCATGCTCCCCTCCTCGAACTGCTTTTCGATGAGGTGCCTTTCTAGATCCCTTGCGCTTATCTTCCCGATTCGCTTTTTGCTTGCTGAGTTGAAATCTAAGTAGGCACCGTCTACATTTGTGAGTATGAACAGCCTGCTCGCCCTAAGCGACTTTGCCAGCAGAGCAGAGGTGTAGTCCTTGTCTATTACCGCATCAGCAAAATCAAACCAGTTGTTTTTGTAGTATATCGGGATCCCTCCTCCGCCGACTGCTATCACGGTATAGTTGCGCGCGAGCAGTGCCTCGATAGAGTCGAGATTGAGTATCTTCTTTGGCTTTGGCGAGGGCACAACTCTTCTATAGCCGCCTGTGAGCTGCTTCATCTTGAACTTTCCTAAGAGCTTTGATGCCTGCGCCTTTGTGTAGAAGCTGCCTATCGGCTTGCTCGGCAGCTTGAATGCGAGGTCGTTGGGATTGACCAAAACCCTAGTCAATACAGTCTCTACTCTTGCCCTTGCGCCCTTCTTGGCAAAGCGTTTTGTGATCTCCTCCTGAAGAAATACGCCTATCTCTGCCTCTGTCTGCGCTGTGAGCATCCCCAGGTTGATTCCCTCGAGTTCTGAAAGCTTTCCAACCTGCGGGCCGTTGCCGTGGGTTATTAAGAGCTGGCCCTTTTTAGTCAGTATATAGATGGCTTCCAGCAGGCTTTTCAAGTTTTTGGAACTATCGAGCGCATTGCCTCCGATTGATAACAAATTGAGCATTTTTTCACCAAATTCCATCAAAACTTACGTCATTTACCTAATAATATCTTGACCTGCACATAACCATTAAATATGAGTTCATTTATATTACATGTGGAAGGCAGGACGGTCAAATAAAGGGGGCAGTGGAGGGACCGTAAAGGGCTGCTGCTGAAAAGTCGCAAGTATTGGTGGGGACCATGGGAATCGACGAGATAAGAGAAGGGATACTGGGCCGGGAGGCGCCAGTGGAATTCAATATGAAGATCTCAGCCTCCGACGGAATCAAAACAACGGTGAGCGAAGCAGAGGAGAGGGACTTGAAAAAGATGATAGAAAGCAGTTGCATGCACTGCAACAAGCTCATAGGCCGCGGCGAGGTAAAGGTTGTGCCGCCCCAGACGATCCAAGAGCAGGACAGGTACGTCGCTTCTGGCGAGGTCCAAAGAAGGGTGCTGTGCACGCAATGCTACGAGAAGATGACATCAAGCGCGCGTGAGCGGGTGAGGCAGAGATACAGGCAGATGGGCGCCTCGCTAAGAAGCAGGCTTTTTAGGGCCCTTGCGAGCGGCACTGCTGGAAGATAGCGTTTATTTTTCTTTTCTTTCGTTTTTATACCATATTGTGGAGTTAGAAGCTATGGAATCATAGTAACACATTGATGTGCTAGGAAGCCGGATAACGGCTAAGGCATCACATTCTGTTTCTGCTTTTGCAATTGAAATTGAAAGAGTATAGGCCCCTTGAACTTGATTAACTTTTAACATTGTTAACGAGCTAGTTGAAATAAGAAGAGTGAGGGTGATCACCGTTGTTAGTAAAAATAGGCCATAAGCTGACATTTAATCACTTACTGAAAGGCAGATAATGTACGGCAACATATCATTGTGTACGTTTATGCAATTAATCTCTTTGTTTGAACTAAAATTACCAAATTCTGCTTTATTCACACTAATCCAGACGTCTTTTAACTGATAAACTTGCTGGTATGTCATTAGGTACGAATTGATACAGGTTTTAGACCCTAAAATTAGGCATTTTTGAATTGATGAATTTAAATTTAGTTGCTCTAGAATGTCATAAATTGCAATACTCCCTCTAAGATTTTGTGAGGCAAAATACGAATTAAACATTGTGGTCTGCGTTTGAGCTGATATCCATGTTATAGCAGCTATTGCTAAGAACATACATATTCCAGCTTCTATAAAGGCAAATTGTGCTTTCATTTTATCACCCACTTCGAATGTTAAAAATTGACCCAAGATAGGATGTGGTTTGATTGCCAATGTTCAGGCCATTAGAGGTAAGGTCTATTTGATAGGATAGTGGATATGGTGATTTGCATTTGTAAACAGAGTTTGAAAAGGTACACCCATTGCTTGAGGTCGTTGTGCTGTTTATTAAGTTCTTTGTGGCACTCGTATAGGCGGCTACTGCCGATTCTATGGAGGATTGAGTATCGGTAGAAACAAAGGAACCGTTGTAAAAACTAAGCGTACTGTAAAGATTATTCTTAGCTTGCATGTATTGCGAGTATGCCGATTGGTTTGCGGTATAGTTGCCAGCTTCTGAACCGATAAAATCGGGGTTAGATACGCTGTCTATTCCGCTTGCGGAGATAACTCTGGCAGAACCCACGTCATTGCCACTTAAAACTAACGGCGCAATAGAATTATTTGAAAGACCGGATGTTAGATTCATGTTATTGTAATATAGGCCAAGATTAAACGAGTAGGAAAGTGTGTAATTTGTTGGATTTATGGAACTAAGATTATATCCTGTGGAGACCGGCACCATGCAATAGGTCATCGTATAGAAATTGCTTTCAGTGTAGCAATAGTCTGAGAATACCGAATAGCCCCATGAATTTGCTCCGCACTGGGCATTTTCTCCAGGCGGCCCAGAAGGTCCCGAATAGGTGCAGTGACTGAACTCTTTTATTCCAGAGATGTTGACTGCTGGCAGGATTTTGTAAAGGAATGATTCACTTCTGTTCCAAATGTATGCAGAGGCTTGAGAGTTGCTGTATTGAATTATTGGAGTGGAAGAATATGTTGTCAGGTTGATGAGAGAATTCCGCACGTTATTATCGCACGAATAGTTGTAGCTCACTTGAATCCGATTATATCCGGATTGCAAAGGCGTAAAGTAAATCTCTGAAAAACTTAGGTTGGCAACAGATATTTGTGAGGAATTCTGTGAGAAATCTATTGTTGGGGAGAAGAAATGCATGTCTATTGTGCCGTTCGAACATCCAAACGCAGTTAGTTCAAGCTGGCTTGGTTTGTAGGTAGTAGAATTTGAGGGAATTGAAAAGAAGATGTTTGGAATCTGCCTGATTTGAAAGGTGTCATTGCTTGCCTGGAGTGGGTTGGCAGCTAAGACTCCATTAAAAGAGTGCGTAGTTGCAGAGATCCCATTCTTGTATGAGACCACCATCGTTAGGCAAAGTATGCTGATGATGCTCAGTATTAAGATGAATTCGAGGCTAGTTTGGACTCTCATTTTTTATCACCAAAAGATACGAATTGCCATTTATTTGGACGATCCTACAGACGACAATTCCGATACAGGTAGTTGAATTTACGGTATCAAAATTCTCAATAGTTGAATTCAGAAGGTTGAATGTTGAATAGTTGTTTATTAGCAATGTGCTTTCACTGTAGTTTAGATGGAGTTTGTTAAGAGTCCCAACAAGAATTTGTGATTTATCGTATAGATTCAACTGTGCAGTTTCATTTGCTGCAAGTCCACTTAACTGTGAAACATTACTATGATAGCTGCTTATGAGAAGTAAAATCGTTGCAGATGCTATGGGCAATGCAATTATCATATCTAAGGATACGAGTATCCCTTTCATTTTTAGCATCTGGTATCACCAACAATAGAGAATGTGCAATAGCTGCAGCTGTTAAGAAGCTCGTGCGAATATGAGATTGCAAGGCATGCTGCGTTGTTTGCACTAGAATATGAAATTTTCCCATAAGACTGGGCATAACCCACGCCCAACAGGGAAACTGCCGAGAAAGATAAGGCTAGTGCGATGGCTATCAGGGCCTCAAAGCTCATCTGGCCCCTCATCAATTCAGCCTCGAAATCTGGAAATCCCCATTGGCGTCCTTCAGTAGGAGTTCTGCAGGTTCGCCATCTGGACAAAATGGATTATTCACAGTTGCAATGCCCTCTGCAAGGCTGAAGTTTCCGTAGGGTGTGTAGAGCTCTCCGTTCCTGACTGTGGAGTTGCACATGCCAGCAGGCAAAAATGTGGAGATGTTGGTGTATTGCGAGTTCACCAACATCGCTGCATTAAGGCTGGAGGCTAAGACTGAGATGTGGTAATGGCTTATGCCATCATAGATGCTTGCGGCCCAGATGTGCAACGTTCCTAGGCTGAAAAGTAGCGAAAGCCCGGCTAGCGTTAGGTAGGTCAGGAACTCGAATGAGAGTTGCAGCCTCATATTTACACGGCATTGGTTGATAGTGTAGCAAGCTCGTGCGATATGGCGCCGCTTATGGTCGTATTGGTGCCGTTGACCATAATACTAGTCACGGTCGCGCCCTTGAGCTTCACCACCATGGCAAGAGCAACCGCAATCACCAGGCTTGCTGCAGCGAGCATCATTATGTATTCCAATGAGCCCTGCCCTTTCATCGAACGCGCTACCGCAAGTAGCGCCTGTGCCTCCGGAACGAAGTTTATTCGTATGTTCATTGTATCACTTAGATAGCATAAGATGCAAGCGAGTAGGCAATTGTCTGAAGAGCAAAGCTTGTGAGTATCAGCGGTGATGATGTGACTATGGTTTTACTAAGCGACTGCATTGGCTTGGCAAAGGAATTTGTTATGAATAAGATTATACTGACGTAGACTATCCCAATGATTCTAATACCGTTTGATATAGCCTTGTTTCCTGCGCCAACTACCGCATTGTTGACTATGCTTGCAGTTATTCCACTAAAGAGCGGAAAAAAGAAGACAACTCCGATGAGGGATAGTATCTGCATCCCGTTTACTTTTGAGCGTACGCTGTTCTCCTTTTCGGCCTTCAGGTTTAGCCAATTATTAAAATCCTCAAGATTTTTGCTTATATTAGCGCCGGTTCTAATTCCGATGCCGACTATGGTTAAAAGAATCTGAAGTGCGGGATTTGAGGTTTTGGGCTCAGGATCCTCTGAAGAAAAATAGCGTTTTATTGCATATTCACGTAAGTCTCTATACTTTTGATCGTTCAAGACGCTTGTGCTGAAAGCTTTGAGTGCAGAACCAGAGCTATTATAATTGACAAGAGTGCTTAAGGATAGTGCGGAGATGTCGGCACTGCTATATTTGCCTTCTTTCCTGGCAGAAAATATCGAAATTAGTCTATGAAACTGTTTCTTCAATCAATCTCCTTGAGAAAATTACATTGCTCAGCGTATAGATCAATGGAACAACTATGAGCACCATTAACGATATGAATGCAAGGTTAGTTCCAGACTGTGAAAGAATCGTTGTTCCTACAAATAGGAATAGTAAAAATGAGGGTAAGAGCGTCGAAAGAAACATATTTACCGTGGAGTTGCGCTGCAGTGCATCGAGTGCGGAAGAGGTTTTGCTTTTCCTCTCCTCGGAGTATCTGACAATCATTTTTCTTAGATTATCATAAAAGTTTCCCTTGTAGGAAAGATTCAATTTGCCGTTTAGCTCGTTAAAGAACCTAGGAAGCGTTTCTTCAAATGCTTCACCAAGCCTTAATCGCCTGCCTATCTGCTTGAGTGCTGTTCTAATCCGAGAATTGGTGCAGGTCTGATAAATGTAGTGTAAGGCATTTTGAAATGATGTGCCAGTATTCTTGTAGTATAGGAACTGTGAAAAGATTTCTAGAACTGCATTTTCTCTGGCTTTCTTAAGATATAGTTTTGTTATATATTCGTGACAGAGCACACAAAGAGTACAGAATATCAGGGAAATTAGAAAGAGGATAAAGCTAACAAGACCGGATGAGTGATTTAGATATACCAGAACTATCCCTAGCAACAGTGAACATATGACAACAAAGGGAATTTTTGAGTTCATTTGGGCACCTTATAACGGTATATTTCCTCAATCAGTTCAAGTGTCGATTTTGGGCTGCAGCACATCTCTCTTAGAAATTGTGAGCGGTGTTTTAGCTCCTTTATTGCAAGTGAAACTGAGGTCCTGTTATTTTTGGCATAATTTTCGAGTATCTTTGACTCTGATAGGGCTTCGCAGTTTATTGCCGAGTTAGTGACAATTGGTTCTATCTTAACCATATCCTCACCCACTTTGATCCCTGCACCTAAAATTTCGGCACGGCTTAGCCATTTGTATTCACTAATTTCTTTTATTGCCCTGCTGCGCATTCCCGTATGTCCCATTTGGATCGAAATATCAAGGTAGCTTAATGCTTGCGACTCTATCCCCATTGGCCTAACTAGGAGTCTTTTTATGATTGAGATGCCGCCTTCGTTGCTATGCATGGTAGTGAAGAAAGGGATTCCGAGATTTGCGCCGGTAAATAGTTCCTTGGCTTCATCACCTCTCATCTCACCGACCACTAGAAGATCTGGCCTCATTCTAAGCGCATTGACCACCTGCTCCTTTGTCGATACCGAATTCTTGAGCTTAGAGCCGTATAGGGAAACAGAGCTTATCATGTTTGAGTAGAATTTTATCTCGTTTACGTCCTCTTCTATGGTTATGGCCCTTAGATAGCGCGGAACAAATGAAAGTAGAGAGAGCAGCAATGTTGTTTTGCCGCTTGCCGGAGCTCCGGCGATTATTATGTTTGCTCTGCACTCTATAGCTAGCCAGAGGTATGCCAATTGGTCAAAATCAACAGTATTATTTTTTGTTAGATAGCTGATGTTAACTTCCTTTCTGCCGTTTAGCCGTATCGTAGCACAGGCACCATTTAGCGAATAGGGCTTCATCTGCGCGTGCAGGCGCGCATCGCCAACTTGTACATCGATTATAGGCGTGGTTTCGTTAAGCTCCTTCTCAGTCTCGTATATGAACCTGTTTATTGTATGCCTGAACTGCTCTTCGCCGGCAAAGCGAAGGTTTGTGACACATCTTCCGTATCTGGCGTGGTATATGGAGATGGGAGAAGTGGGAGAATTTATCTCTATCTCTTCGATATTCTGCCTGTCATCAAATAGAATGCTTATAGGGCCATATCCCACAGTATCTTGAACAACAATGTGCGCGAGTTTCTCCGCGCGCTCCGCAGTTACTTTTTTAATTAGCTCCGAGATTGCGATTTGCTTTGCCATATCAAAATCCTGCAAGTCGATGTTTTCTTGCTTACTAATTGTGTCTATTATAGAAAATTTAGCAGCTTCCATGGCTTCAAGTTCAAATTTCTTTATCTCACCAATCTCTCTTCCAACCAAATAGACATTAAGGCTTCCAACTTTAGCCAATGTCCTGCCAATTTTTAGATCTACTTCTTCGTATTTCTCGGAGTAACCTGAATTCTCGAGCATAAAACTAAGTTTTGATCTTTGTATCGTAGTCTGAAGCTCCTGTTTGTTTTTAAATGAAAATATATTTACCATAAATATCATTTGGATACTCTAATATACATTTGATACTTTAATATACAGAATAAGATATATATACCTTCCTAAATGAAGGGCAAAAATAGAATTTTTGTTGAGTCTTCTAAATAAAATATATGTTTATAAAACTTAACGCATATGTATTACTCATGCCTGGAAAAGAGAGAGAAAAGGACGAGATTTGGAAGGTGCGAAAGCTCCTCAGCAGGCCAAATTATGCGGTTCTAAAGCTATTGATGGAAAAATCTCCACGCACCACAAGAGAGCTCTACCAGAAACTGGGGGGCAGCTTCACAAGAAAGACGCTCATCATAACGCTTCGCGACTTATCAATGCAGCTCAACGTGATACAGCCTACTCATATAAGGACGGACAGGGGCTACGGATTGGGATATATCATAAATCCAAAGCTCAAGGAGATAATAAAATCGGTAGAAAAATTCGAGAAGACTGTGGAGAACCTAGTGCAAAACTAAATTCGCTCATTATATAATTTCTTGTCCTAATATTGGTGTGGTTTTTTGATTGTGAAGCCCAAGCTTGACAAAAATGCTATAGAGAGCGATGCCATTAAGGACAGAATGGCGGAGATGGTAAGGGACGGGCTAGGCATATTCACAATTGCAAATCTCTGGAACACGGATCTTAAGCCGGTAGCAGAGCTGGTAAAAGTTCGCCACCTTAAAACCGATTTAAATTTCTGGAAGAGACCGCTGTCCATAGATGACTGGCAAAAACGCAGGCTGATCGAGCTCTTCATTTTGGAAAATGCGAACTCTTCGGACGTTGCTCCGCGCATAAGAGCATCAAAGCCGACAGCTAAGAAATACTTTGACATAATGAAGAAAATAAAAGGAAAGCTTGTATTCCAAGCGCAGGAAAGCGATCGGGAAGTGGGCAGTGAACGTGTAGAGGATGTTTTCCTTGGAATGATAAAATTCAAAAAAGCGGTGGAGGCTGTGAAGAGGCAGTGAAGGCGACAAGGAATATATAGTTTTACCGATACTTTAATTGATTCAATGATAACCAAGAAACCATATGTCATATCGGAGATAATCAAGGAGACTCCTGATGTCACAATCTTTAGGTTCGCTGCCCAGGACGCAAGCACGCTGAGCTACGACCCTGGAATGTTCGTCATGATCGCATACAAAAATCCACAGACCGGGGAGGAGATTGCAAGGGCGTTCTCGCTCGCATCAAAGCCGGATGATTCGCAGCTCGAGTTTGCTATAAGCATGATACATGGCAGGTTCACGTCAAAACTTGACACCGCAAAGGTTGGCGACGTTTATTATTTCAGCGGCCCGCACGGGCAGTTCAAGTACAATGCAACTGAGAACAAGAAGGTGCTCTTCGTGGCCGGAGGGACCGGCGTTGCACCGTTCCTCTCGATGCTCAGGTTCATAGCCGAGAAGAAGTACGACACGGATGTGAAGCTGATCTACAGCATAAGGCACCCTGACGAGGTGATAAGGAAGCAGGAGCTCGACGGCTATCAGACTTCTCTTAACTTCAAGTACTTGGTCACTGTTACAAGGCAAGAGACTGATGCTGACAAGGCATGGCAAGGAGAGCACGGCCACATCGACGCGCCGATGATACAGCGATACCTGTCCGACGCTGCGGAAAGGACATGCTACGTCTGCGGACCGCTCAAGTTCACGAAGGCGATAGAGGCTGCGCTTGTATCACTTGGCGTTGACAAGAGCAAGATAAAGGCTGATGTCTGGGGAGAATAATGTATCAGAGTATTAGAACTGCAAAACTCAATTCGCTGCGGCGTGACAAAGATGATGGCCTAAAAGAATCTTATTATGCTGCACTATCAAAAATGGAGGAGAAGCTGGGAAACTTTGAAGATGCAGCTCGTTGGGCTGAAAGAGCCGGAGATTTTGAAAGAGCTTGGAAACTCAGAGGCAAATAAACTATTTCTCCTTGCCTGCAATATAAAGGATTATCGCCTTCTCTATGAGAAGCTTGTTCTTCGCCTGCTGGAAAGCTATGCTCTGCTTTCCGTCCAGTACATCTCCTGTTATCTCCTCGCCCCTGTGCGCAGGCAGTGGGTGCATGACTATCGCCTTTGAACTTGCCATCTTCAGCACTGCGGCGTTTATCTGATACGGCATGAAGAGCTTTCTCCTAAGGTCGGCCTCCGCCTCCTCTCCCATGCTAACAAAAGTGTCGGTATACAATATGTCTGCTCCGTCCACACCCTCCTCAATGTCATCAAAGGACTTCACTATCCCATACTCCTTTGCCTTTGCAACGAACTTTGCCGTTGGGATGTTCGCCTTTGGACCAACAAGCGCGATTTCCATTCCCATCATGGTTCCTGCTATCATCAATGAATTGAATGTGTTGTTTGCGGTATCGCCAAGCAGCGCCATCTTGAGCCCCTTTAGCTTGCCCTTGCTCTCCTTTATCGTGTAGAGGTCGCCAAGCGCCTGGGCGGGATGCTCTTGGTCTGTAAGCGCGTTTATCACGGGCACAGTCGAGTTCTTTGCTATCTCCATTAGCGTCTCGTGCTTGTAGAGCCTGCAGATTATGAAGTCTACGTAGCTGCTGAGCACCTTTGCCGTGTCGCCCCATGTTTCTCCCCTTGAAAGCTGTGTCGTGATGGGGTCAACGTAAATGTAGTTGCCGCCGAGCTGCGCCATTGCAACCTCAAAAGATATTCTAGTCCTAGTTGATGGTTTTTCGAAAAGAAGCACTGCAATAGCGCCTTCCTTGAGTGCCAACTTCTCCTTTCCTGCCTTCAAGTCGTCTGCTATGTGGAATATTTCCTCTATCTGCGCCTTTGAGAAGTCTTCAACGCTCAAGAAATTCATCATGGACTAACCAAAAAGATATCCAAAGCCGCTATCGGCCTTTGACTGTTCCTCGGATATGCTAGTTATCACTTTCTGCTCTGTGTCAGGATCCGCACGCTGTATACCCTCAACAACTATCTTGAGCTTCTTGTCAGCCTTTTCCAGGAAGTCGTCTGCTGAGTTTATGTATAAGTAAGCCTTTGTCTTGTCAAGGTTGAGCGATTCGCCTTCCTTGATTATGCAGGTCTGCCTTGCGAAGATGATGTTTGCCATCTCGTCCTCGCGTATCTTCTTTAGGTCTTCGTCCTTGAGGTTAGTGTCAAGATAAGGATCGTAGGAAATAAGCTTCTTGAGGTCTTGGAGCTTTGAGATGTCTGCGATATAGACTCGTGCAGGCATTTCCTCACTTTACAAGTTTTGCATTTACGCTGCCTTCCCTGCCTGCCCTGTTAGTGACTATTGCCCTGCCCATCTCGGTGTCGATTATCGAGCCCTTTGTTAGAATTGTGAGCCTGGCAAAGTTCCTGTTGTCCTTTGATTCCAAGACTGCGTTGATCTTTACCTTTTTGTAGCCCTCCTTTGTGAGCAAGTTTGCGAATCCGACGTACTGCAGCTTAGCCCTTGTGTTTCCGCCCATGCCGCGCACCTTCTTTACCGTGTTCTTGTCGCTGAGCTTGGTGGCTATGAAATATCCTCCGACCTCGTATCTCTTCTTGTCCCTGCTAGTTATCTTACCCTTGCCGCTGCCCGAGAGCTTCCTGTGGGGCTTCTTGTGCATCTGTACTCCAAACTGACTCATCTAATCACTCAAAAATAGGCTTAAAAGAATAAGCCACATATCTATATGTCGGGAAAGGAATTTAAGCGTTGGCGTAGGGCTCTTTATGATAGAAAAATTGGAGAAGTCAAAGCCTAGATGCTATGTGTGCAGCTCTGGCCTAAAGGTAGAGGAACTTATTGGTGTGGCAAACAGGCTTTCCAAAAAGGACAAGTTTGTACAACTCTTTGACTATGACCAAAAGACGATTGGGAGGTTGCTCCCAGCTTACATGAACGCTCTGATTAGAGAGAAGGAAAAGCAGATGCGCAGCAACAGTGTCTCAAAGGAGATGCTCGCGCTGGTGGCAGGGAAGATGAACATCTCAAAGGCGATAGAGAAATGCGGGATAAAAGGTGGAAAAAAGTTTTTGCTTTTCATAAGCGATGAAAATTTGCTTAAAAAATCTAAAAAAGAATTGAGAATATCAAAAATGAATAGCATTACGCTCAAATTTGAGTATAGTGAAGCGGGTAAGGTAGCAATAACTCCTTTGATTGAAAGTTAATTTATGCCGCTCTTGTATTCGGTGTTCAGTATCTCGTATATTCGCTGTGCCTTCTTCTTGCCGATCTTGTCTATCTTTGTGAGTTCTTCTATGTCGGTCATCGCAATGTTCCTTATGCTTTTGAAGTGCTTGAGCAGATTCATTGCGAGCTTGGTTCCGACTCCAGGGATGGAACTTAGTATCAGGAGCTGCCATTGGTCCTCTGTATATGCCTTCTTTATTCCTACAAATCTCGGTTCGTGAGTCTTGTGTTCCTGTTCCCTCTTGGATATTGCTGAAAGTATGTCGGCAGTCTCAAGAGCGTCTCCAGACCAGATGACAGGTATTGCATAGTCGATGTACGCCTTTAGTACGGTCCCTAGTATCACGTTGCTTCTCAGCCTAAATCCGTTACCCTCGATGATCAACATAGGCTTCTCGAAACTCGCCTTCAGCCTCTCGAGCTGGTCAAAGAGCCTAGAGTTTATTATCGAACCTTCGAGGTCCGAAGAGGTCTTCCTTTCCACACATATCCTGTCGGAGAGAATGTAATCGCCAACCGGTAGTTGCGCAAAAGTTAGTTCTACGCCACTCTCTTCAAGTCCCTGTATTATTTCGAGGTTGCGTTCCCTGTTGTCGATTATTATTTTTGATGCCTCCACACGAGTATTTATTACACTTAAAGATAAATGCTTATCACTGATTGAATGGCGCAGAGAGTTAGCAAGAAGAAGAGGCCGAGCAGGGAGAAGCACATGATGAAAGAACAGCTCGTCATAGAGGAGGGCGTCTTTGATAATCGGACCATGATGAGGATAGAGAAGTTATTCACCCACAAAATTATCAGTAAGCTGCTATTCATAATTGCAAAGGGCAAGGAGGGAGACGTATACCTTGCGGATGCGGGTGAGGATATCAAGAGGGATTATGTTGCGGTCAAGATATTTCGCATTGAGACATCAAAATTCTACTCAAGAGTGGACTACATGATAGGAGATCCCAGATTCCCAAAGATAAAGAAGAGCATTTTTTGGATTGTGAATGAATGGTGCAAGAAGGAGTACGGCAATCTTAAGATCGCAGAAGACGCAAAGGTGCATGCGCCAAAGCCATACTACTTCAACGGAAATGTGCTCGCGCTAGAATTCATCGGAAACGCAGAGCGTGTTGCACCCCAGCTAAGATTCGTACAGCTAGAAGAGCCCAAGGAGGTCTTGAAGATAATCCTTTCTGATATTAAGAAACTCTACAAAAATGAACTTGTGCATGCAGACATCAGCGAATACAACATCTTGATGAAAGATGGGACTCCTTACATCATTGACTTTGGCCAGGCGGTGATAGATAAGCATCCGAATGCGATGATGTTCCTCAAGAGGGACATATTCAACATCACCAGTTATTTCAGGAGGAAATACAGGTTTGAGGTTGACGTTGACCAGGTTTTTGATTACGTGACTGGCAAAATTAAGACACTTAGTTTATAAAGTTTTCAATTCTTTATATCATATGCGCACGCAGCAGTTACAAACCCAAGGAGGCTCGCTACTTGCCCTTTACAGCGAGGCGCAGAATTCTAAGAAATTCATGAGGCTCATTAGGAACAATACAGTTCTTGATGCTGTCGCTAGGGAGGTGCCGAGCTCCAACCGCCTGCATCTATTAGGAAGCAGCATACTCGTAAACAACCCAAACATAAAACCAAAGACCGCAGCTGAGGTGATGATAAGCCAGGCATTGCTTAGGGTGGGAGTTAGCGTGATGTTCGAGCCTGTGCATTTCTATCTGACTCTGACAGGACTCAGATATAATCCAGACATTTGGACCAACATATACCTGAAAAACAGGGACGCGGGCAAAATGGTCATGATGGAAACACATGGATTTGAGAGGCTAAGGGGCAAGAACCTGCGTGGAAATTTTGTAAACAGAAAATTCGCCGAGAAAAAGGAGCGCACTACAGTAAATAAGATGATTACGATGCACCAGACTCATCCTGAGATATATTTCATACTCTTTTCAGACATGAAAAGGGAAAAGTTCCTGAGCGAATTCGTGATACGCGATATGTCTGCAGTTTGCGATGAATATAGGGAGACGGCCAGATCATTTGACAGGCCAGATACGCTTGAAAAGGCACAAGCACAGATGCATGAGCTGAAAATCCACATGAAGCAGATAAAAAGAATGCCTGGTGCAAAGCTGCAGAAGGACAGGCAGGTATGGTTCAACGATATAGGAAAAATAATAAAACAGGAATTGCACAAAGCGCTGCAGTGATCAAGGTATCATTACGCCCTTGGCCTTGAGCTTCTCCTTGTCCATTATGCTGTATCTCCAGGTTATGTCTCCCCTCACATCTGATTGGACTACCCAGGGCTTCACAAGAACAACATCCCCCTCCTTCACCCAGAACCTCCTCTTGAGCCTGCCAGGAATTGAACAGACGCGTATGTTGTTGTCAGAGCATGCGACCTCGAACTTGGATGCGCCCAGCGCCCTCCTTACAGTACCGACAACCTCGTCTTGCCTTGGCATTGGGGTATTTTGTACTACGTTCTGGTTCTGGTATCTCATTGCAACACTAGTAATGCTTTATCGTATATCTTGCACCGCACGCCTCGCACACAATCGTGAGAAATCCCCTTGCAGATGATTCCACGTGCGTATCTGGCTTGTGGCACTCTTTGCATACCACATATGAATCGAAGTATTTCTTTACCTTCTGGTTTATGACATCGCTGTTTACCTTCGCGCTTATTATCAGTCGCTGCTCTTCTATGCTGACTGGGGCGGCGAGTTCTTTGGTCATATATTTTGCTATCTCAGCCTTGTCCCTCCTTGCGACATCTGCTATCTGCCCAAAGTTCTTGAGTATTGTCTTTGCCCCCTGGACCATGGAATCTGCTACGGGTATCTTGAAGTCAACGTTCTCAGCCGAAAGTGCAGGGATCTTATCGAACGCCCTGTCCAGTAGCTTCTCGTAGTTTGTATCCAGAAGGAACACCAATATGTATAATGATTTTAAGGTTAATAAAGCATACTATCTATTTGTGCAAGCAAAGTTCCGCTAAAAACAACCCTTCTTAAATCTTAGATTGCCAATAGTAGTGGCAGCAAGGCTGGGAGCCAGGGGTTCCCAATCCGCAAATCCCCTTCAGGCGGGCCGGATGCTTGTCGAGTGTTACAGAGTTGTGCAAGGCCTAGGCGGAAACGTTGAGGTTTCGCCTCTAGTGGTAGTTGCATATTCGAACCGGGCCAGGCCGGAAGGAGCAACCCTAAGTCTATGTCTTCTATGCTCTAGAGATACGGAGCTGAGTCAAAGCCCAGATAACCGTGCATGGCTTTGTATTGCAAGGCGGCTGCTGCCACTAAGCTTAAGTATTGGATTTAGCATATTATTCTCGTGCCCGGGTCGCCTAGTGGTACAGCTTCTTGTCTTGGCAAGATTTGCACTAAAGGGCGGCAGCCCGCTAAGCTGTTTGGTCGAAAGACCTTCGCGAGTTCGACTCTCGCCCCGGGCGCATTTGTATAATTGAATGATGCAGTTGAATTAGGTAATTGATTGAAACTTCCTGAAGAGGTCAAGAAACTTATTGAAGAAAAGAACTTTGCGCACATAGCAACGCTGATGAAGGACGGTTCGCCGCAGGTCACAACCGTCTGGGTGGATCATGATGGAGACCATATCTTGGTCAACACCGCCGAAGGGCGTGTGAAGTTGAAGAACCTGAAGCGCGATCCGCGAGTTGCTTTGAGCATAACAGACGCATCAAATAACTACAGTGGCGTCTGGATAAGAGGCCGCGTTGTGAAGATTACAACTGAGGGGGCTGAAGAATAGATAGATAAGATGGCAAAGAAATACACAGGTGCCGATAAATACCAAAGATATGTGGCTAATGAAAAAAGGGTCCTGATAATGATAGAAGCCGAGCACATAACCTCAAGACTAAAATGAGATATGGGCTCAGCTAAGCGCTTTTAAAAAAGAAAAAAAGAGAAAGAGGCTTATGCCTCTTCCTGTGTCTCTTCTGAAGAGTCTTCAGACCCCTCGTCAGATGGTGCTGCCGGTGCCGCTGAAGCCGCTCCTGACATTTCGCCAATTGCGAACCTGGCCTTCACGTCGGTAATTTTTACCTGCACCGTGTCGCCCTGCTTTGCACCTGCTACAAAGATAACGAAACCGTCCTTCTTTGCTATGCCGTCACCTTTGCTTGCGACTGCCTCGATTGTTACATCGACCACATCGCCTACTTTGACTGGCTTTGGCAGGAAATAGTTTGGTTTTATTCCCATTCCGCCCCTTCTGTCGCCTCCGCTAGGCCTTCTTTCAAATCTGTCTCTGTCCATATTTATTTTTCCTCTGTAGAATTTGGCTGTAACGCCTTACCTACTTAATATCATTTAATGGATTGTGATTTATAAGCTTATCGGTATGGGCGTTTTCGACGTAAATCAGGCTATTTTCCTTGCCAGGGCCTCTGTGCTTTCGAAGATGAAATCCGGCTTTGAAGCTGTGAGTTTTGAGTAGGGATCAAGTCCATTTCCAACTGCGCATACCGCTACCTCTGCAAACCTAGCCGTGAAGATGTCTATTGCCATATCCCCGATGTAGATGCTCCTTTGCTTGGTGCCGTTCATCTTGCGCATGACCACCTGTATGCCGGTCGGGTTGGGCTTGTAAGCTCCTATTGTCTGGGCACTAACTATTACGTCGAAGTACTGCTCTATGCCCAGCCTTCTTATCTCGCTATTTATCCTTTGCTGTGCCCCATCGCTAAAGAGCGCAACCTTCTTGTTGTTCTCCTTTAGTTCGCGCAAAAGCTCCAATGCCCCCTTTCGGAGCCTGGTCCTTAAAAAGAAGGTATACACGCCATAGAAGAAATCCAGAGCCCTCATCTCGCCTGCAAGGGAGTTCATGTTCACGCGCTTTGGCTGCCTGAACTCATCGGGATGCGCCTTTATGTAATTCGGATTGTATCTCCTCTTGAAGAAGTGGCTCAGCCTTACCACTGCAGTGGACGTGCTGAGCGTTCCGTCCCAGTCGAAGATGAAAAGGTCGTAATCCTTGAGAAGCGAGTGCATAAGGGCTATTAATCTTGTCAATAAATAAAAATGTGAGTGATGATTGAGGTAATCTCTGAGCTTTTGCTGTGACGATTGATAGGCGGTCTGACAAGGTTTTTTCATGGAAGAGAAGAGAGGAGTTCTGGAAAAACTCAAGAAGAATAGCATCTCGGCGACTGACATAGCAAGTCAGTACTGGTGCGAACTCCAGATGGAGCTCAATTACATCCACGGAAGGGAGTTCAACGCCGCAATGAAGGGGGGCGCAAAGATACACAAGGAGCTTCAGGCAGAGATTGAGACAACAATCAGCGTTGAACCGCTTGGGTATCCAGACTTTTTGTATAAGGAGGCGTATGAAAACTACCTGGCACTCAAAAGTCTCAATGAAAAGGGAATCGGCAGGGAGATAAAAATCTACGGTTCGATCGGCGGATACAAATTCTCGGGAAAGATTGACGAATTGAGGAAGAAAGATGGAAAGGTAACGATTGTAGAAACCAAGACGAAGGCGCTCAATGCGAAGCTTGGCGGAAAGAACGAGGGCATAAAGGAGATAAGCGAGGCAACGATGAGGACGCACAAAACGCAGATAATGCTCTATAGGCGTCTTCTAGGGGATCTGTGCAGCAAAAATTACACGTACCAGAATTTCTACAACTCGTATGGGATAAAGAAGATGGTTTTGAACGAGAAGTTTGTGGCGCAGCTCGACTTGCTTGGAATTGAGAAGAAGATGCAGAGCTTTGACACAATATACAATCTGATGTACGAACAACTTTACAAGCTCCCGCAAATAAGCGACACGCTTGAGATATCATATGTCGACAGATATTCTGGCAATCAGTTCGCAGCAGTCAACATCGACTATAATAAAGATGAGTTTGATAAGATTCTCGTGGACGCAATGGGCTATTGGGGCGGTGAGAGGGCTGCTAGGCCTGTTGTGAAGGAAGAGGCGTGGAAATGCAACTTCTGCAAGTTCTACGGCAACCAGTGCAAGATTTGGTGGTCAGGTTGATACCTAAAGTTGACAATTTAAACAAGGATTCGCTCAGATCAGAGTTCGCCAAGAACTACAAGGAATATTATTGGGTTAAGCTCTTTGATGAGCAGGGCTACAAGAGGTACAACTGCAAGAAGTGTGGCCGCAATTTCTGGAGCACAAAAAGAAGAGAGGTATGCGGAGAGCACGAACCTTATTCGTTTTTCAAATCAAGGCCAGTTAAAACAGGTTACGTAGAGTTCTGGAAGAAGTTTGCAACCTTCTTCAAGGAGAACGGACATTCTGAGATTCCGCGATATCCTGTGGTCAGCAGATGGAGACAGGATCTTTACTTCACCATAGCCAGCATTCAGGATTTCCAGAGGATTGAGAATGGGAACATGGGTTTTGAGTATCCAGTCAACCCACTTGTCGTGCCGCAGATATGTCTGAGATTTAGTGACATAGAGAACGTTGGGGTGACTGGAAAGCACTTCACGGGATTCATGATGGCCGGACAGCATTCGTTCAAATATCCCAAACACGGCTATTGGAAGGATAGAACGATTGAACTAAACTTCAAGTTCCTAACAGACATCTTAGGCGTGAAGAAGGATGATCTGATATACCATGAGGACGTCTGGGCGATGGGAGACTTCTCTGAATTCGGTCCGTCACTTGAGAGCTTTGCGAATGGAATCGAACTTGTCAACAGCGTCTTCACGCAGTTTGAATCCACAAACGGCAAGATAAAGGAACTCGACGGAAAGGTGATCGATGTCGGATGGGGATTCGAGAGGCTGCTCTGGTTCTACACAGGATATGACAACGCATACCGCGCAGTTTTCGGCGACATAGTGGAGAAGATTGGAAAGAAGCTTAAGATAGATTTTGATGACAAGCTATTCAGAAAGTTTGCTGAAGTTGCCGGCGAACTGGACATCACTGAGGCAAAAGAGGCCAAGACAAGGCTCAAGGAGATATTGAACCAAGAGGGGATCACCTTTGACGATTACGAAAAGAAACTAAAGCCGCTGCACGCTTTCTACGCTATACTTGACCACACCAGAAGCCTGCTGTTTGCTATCGCTGATGGCTCGCTACCATCAAACATCGGCGGAGGATACAACCTCAGGATCATACTAAGGAGGGCGCTTGGATTCATCGAGAAGTACAAGTTCGATATTGACATAGCTGCTTTGGCAAAATTGGAGGCCGAAAGCTTGAAGGGACTTTATCCGGACCTCTCTAAGAGCCTAGGAGTTCTTGAGAAGGTTGTTGCGATTGAGAAGGAGAGGTATGAAAGGAGCAAGCAGAACTCATCAAAGATAATAGAGGGGATGCTGGCTAAGAACAAGAAGTTTGGACCTAAGGAGCTGCGGCTTCTCTACGAAAGCTACGGAGTGACACCTGAGCTGTTGATTGATGTTGCTGCGCACAGAAACATACATCTTGAGATGCCGGAGAACTGGTACGAATCAATTCTTGAAGGGGATTTTGTCAAAAAAGTAAAGGGAGGAAAGGTTGATGTCGAGTTGCCAAATCTGCCGAAGACCGGTCAGCTGTATTACGATTATGCCACGGAATCAGACTCAAAGATTCTTTTTGTTCACAAGAACTACATAGTGCTTGACAAGTCACCGTTCTATCCTGAAGGCGGAGGGCAGTTGGCAGATTGGGGAATGATTAACAAAGTAAAGGTCAAGGATGCACAGAAAGTGGGAGATGTGATTGTGCATATAATGGAAAAGGACGTTGGCAAAGAAAAAGGTTTTGATGTTGGGTCCACAGTCCATGCTGCTGTTGATCAGGACAGGAGAAATAGGCTGATGATACACCACAGCGCAACCCATCTCATGAACGCATCATCTAGAGAAGCACTTGGCAAGCACATCTGGCAGGAGGGAACGTTGAAAGATTATGCGAAGGCTAGGATTGACCTAACCCATTACGACAAACTAAGTGATGAGGATGTGGATAGGATAGAAAGGATCGCAAACGGCCACCTTGCTGACGGTATAAAAGTGGAGGTAAAGTGGTTGGACAGAGGTGAAGCTGAATCTAAATATGGCTTTGTGATTTATCAGGGGCATGGAGTTCCTGCCAAGCAGATGAGGATAGTGACAATCGCAGACAAGAACGGCAAGGTATTTGATGCGCAGGCGTGCGGAGGTCTGCATGTTGTAAACAAGGAGAGCAGGATTGGAATGGTGAAGGTGATTGATACAGCAAGGATCCATGACGGGGTTGACAGGATAGAGTTTGTTGCCGGGCCTGCTGCCCTTGATTATTTCCAGAAGGAGGACAATGAGCTAGGCAGGGTGGCCCAGGAGATGAATGTGGAGAAGATGAAGAGCGCTGATGCGGTGAATGCATCAAGGGAGCAGTATAGTGAGATGTTCAAGAAGTTCAACCAGGCAAACGATGTGATAAGCAAGATAATGTCTGCACAGTTCGCAGGAAAGAACCTTATTGAGATGGAGATGGGCAAGGCGCCAAGAGAGCTTATGAGGAAGCTTGCTGGGTCGATTGTGGAGAGAAACAACAAGGCGGTGGTTTTGTTTACTAATTCAAACGGTGACGTTGTCTGCGTTTGTGGAGAATCGTCAGGTAAGAGCGCAGTTGAGTATGCAAAAGCTAAATTTGGAAAGGAGTTCAGGGGAGGAGGCTCGCAGAAGGTTGCAGAAGGCAAAATAAATGTTTAGCATGGTCTTTGGATGATTGATTTCTATTCTCTAGTAATATACCCAATACTTTTCATACTGCCGGCGTATGTTTCCAATGGGGCGCCAGTCCTTTTTGGCGGCGGAAGAGCAATAGACGCAGGAAAAAAGATACGTGGAAAAAGGATATTTGGTGATAACAAGACTGTGCGCGGACTAATTGCAGGTCTGCTAGTGGGAGGTCTGATCGCCTTTGGAGAGTCGATGTTCCTTCCCTACCTTCTTGTCATAGGAATAGCTAGTAGTTTCGGCGCGCACTTCGGCGATCTTCTTGGAAGCTTCATAAAAAGAAGGCTGGGTTTGTCCTCTGGACACAACTTCATGGGAATGGACCAGTATTTCTTTGTGATATTTGCTATTATTTTTGCGCTTCCTTTTGGTCATGCCCCAACTATCTACGGGATAATCTTCATACTCATTATAACAGGGGCTTTGCACATCTTCACAAATGCCATTGCGCACAAATGGAAGCTCAAATCAGTCCCGTGGTAATCAGTGCGCATATGCAATCGGCAATATGTTCAAAACTAGTCCGAAGAGAACCACCCAGAGAAGCGCATTCAATAGCACCTTGCTCTTTATCTTAAGTTTGTAGAGCTGCCAGCCGTCAAGTACGGGCAACGGAAGCAGATTCGCTGCAGCAACGAAGAAATTGAGAAGGAAGGAGAGTGAGAGCACGATGTATATGAAATATACAATGCCGCTTGAGATGCTGCCTGAAATTGGACCTGAAGTTTGCTGCAAGAAGACACCGATCTTTGCGGTTGCATTTGTCGTGAGGTTATAATTGCCTCTGCTAGTAACCAGGTTCACTTTTGAGAAAGGAGTCGTGGACGCCACTGCAAAAAGCCCGGTGAGGTTGCTTATCTGGTGGCCGTTCCATTTGATTATCTGCACACCGCTCAGCATTGCGTTCGCAGCAGGAGAGTTAGGGGACGTTGCAACCACCATCACCTTAGTTGCTATGAAGCTCGGGAGCACATAGTTTATCAGCAGTATGAGAAGCGCAAATGTGATTATCGCCAAAAGGAAGTTTGCTGCTATGCCTGCAATGAGGATCCTGCCCTGCTGCACTTCCTTGAGCTTCTTTATCTGCCTTTCATCAGGTTCAACATATGCGCCTAGGGGTATTGACCCCAATATTATGAGCCCTATCTCCTTCAACTTCACCTTTGCTATCCTCGCCAGAACTCCGTGGGAGAATTCGTGCACTATGAGCAGAAGCGCAAGAGCCACAATGCCGGATAGGAATGGCAGCGATATCCCAGGAAGCAGTATAGCCACACCTGGTGTCTGCGACGTCACGATACCATAATTCGGAACTCCTACTACTGCAGTGTGCAAAAACATCAACAACCCGTAGAGTATTGTAAGCCCATAATAGACAATAAGGACTATGATGAATGATGCGAATCCGCCGACAAGCGCAAGTAGCGTGACTGCATCTGAGATTATGCTTGCGAAAGGATTTGCCTGCGCAGTTTGCGGTGTGCTGAGTTGCGCTGTTAGCTGCGGTAAGTTGATGAACTGAAATGCGAGCTGGTAATTGGGTAGTATTATGAAAATAGTTGCAAGTATGGAGAGAATTCCAAGAAGGAGTATCTTCTTGCTGACCTGCTTTCTGAAAAAGATGAAGGAAAGGACTCCGAAACTCATCACGAGTCCCCAATCGGCCATCAGATTCCAGACGCGGGGATGTCTTTTTGATAGCTGGTCAACGAAAGCGATTCCCTGCCGACCACCTAGAAGATACATCCCGAAAATATGCTTGAGCCTGTTGAGTCTGGTTATGGCCATGCTTATGGCCACAAGTATTACAACTCCAACTACAAGTTCTGTAAGTCCGCCGAGTGCGCTGCTGAGCAACAAATAGATTGCTACCAGCCCTATAGCAAAAAGCGCTGTGCTTATCGCAATTCTGGCCTGTCGATTCATCGTCGGTTTCTGCGTTTTCATAGTACCAGTGCCGAATTGTATAAACGGATTATATTACTTTCTGCGCAAGTATAAAAGGGGTTAAGATGGAAACTTGCGAAATTTGCGGGAAAAAAACTGACAAGATATATTTGGCGCAGATTGAAGAGGCAAACATGTGGGTGTGCACTTCATGTTCAAAAGGCAAGAAGATAATGAAGAGCGTAGATCTAAAGGAGGTGGAAAAGCCATCCGCGTTCTCGTCCAAGAAGAATCAGGATGATGAGGAAATAGTGGAGCACTTCGGAGAGCAGGTGAAAAAGGCAAGAGAGACGCTTGGATTGCCGCTCAAGGTTCTAGCTGAAAGAATCGCAGAGAAAGAAAGCACCCTTATTAGGCTGGAGAAGGAGAAGGCGCTTCCGACTGACACGCTCAGAAAGAAGCTGGAGAAAGAACTTGGGATAAAGCTTTCAGCAAAGACGCAGGGCAACGACTTCTCTGGCGGATACGGTAATAAGGGGCCCATAACCTTGGGAGATGCGGCTTTTAAGAAGGGACAGAAAACACAAGAAGAGGAAGAGTAATGGCAGTTGACCTCGGAAAGCTTGTCGCAGAAGTGAAGGAGAACATCTCGCTTGGCGAGCTTGCAAACAAGCGGATCGCAATAGACGCGTACAACACGATCTACCAGTTCATCTCGATAATAAGGGGGCCGGACGGCACCCCGCTCACCGATTCGAAGAACAGGGTGACAAGTCATCTATCCGGGCTCTTTTACAGGACCACAAACCTCCTCGAACAAGGAGTGGTTCCGATTTTTGTGTTTGATGGAAAGCCCCCTGTGCTCAAGCAGCGCACTCTTGAGGCTAGGGCGAACAGGCGAGACGAGGCGCTGGCGGAATGGGAGAAGGCGAAGGCCAAGGGCCAGGTTGAGGAGGCTCGTGGATACGCGATGGCGAGCACTAAAATAAACAAGTGGATTGTTGAAAGTTCGAAGGAGCTTCTAACACATATGGGTGTGCCTTACGTACAGGCGCCAAGCGAAGGCGAAGCGCAGGCTGCAAGAATGGTAAGAGATGGGGTTGTGTATGCGGCGGGAAGCCAGGATTACGATCTCTTCCTTTTCGGATCCGATGTGATAATTCGAAACATCACGATAACCGGAAAGAGGAAGCTGCCTGGAAAGGGAATTTACATTGATGTTGAACCAGAGAGGATATTCCTAAAGAAACTGCTGGGAAAGCTCGAACTGACAAGGAAGGAGCTTGTCTGGATGGGAATGCTAATCGGCACAGACTTCAACGAGGGGATCAAAGGTGTTGGGCCAAAGAACGCGCTCAGGATAGTTAAGGAGCACAAGAGCCTCAAGGATATCGAACAATATGTGAAGGAAAAGTACAGCGCAGAGTTCGAAGTTGACCCAGAGGAAGTTCAGAACATCTTCCTTGATCCGGATACGATTGAAGTGGGCGGCCCTGCACTGGAAGAGAAAATAAAGAGCTCTGCACCTGACAAGAATGCGATAATAAAGTTCATGTGCGATGAGCATGAATTCTCAGTTGAGCGGATATCGAAGTTCACGGACAAACTGATGGCGATACGGCAGAGTTCTGGACAAAAAGGCATAAATAGCTGGCTATGAGAAAGTGGTTATGGCGAAAAAGAAAATAGAGGATCCGTTCACCTATCTAAACAACTTCTTCACAAGCGACGAGAATATGAAGAATCTTTTCAACGCACTGGTCATAGAGCTCATGGAGAGCATGGAGGAGCAATCAAAGAATGCGCCAGTCACATATGGTGTGAATTTCACGATGAAGAACGGTGCACCAAGCATTACACAATCTGGAGGTATAAAGATCGTGAATGGCACAGTTAGAACAGAGGAAAGGGAGCCGCTTGTAGAAGTTTTGGGAAACGAGAGACAGATATCCGTTATTGCTGAAGTTCCCGGGGCAAATAAATCGGACATAAAATTAAAGTACGAGCCGGCGATACTTGAGATATCTGCAGCCGGCAAGGACACAGGAAGGAATTATTTCAAGAAGGTCACTTTGCCGTATCACATGGAAGCAAGGAGGATTAAAGCGAAATACACCAATGGAGTGCTTGAGGTCACGATAAGGAGAGGAAATAAGAAGGTTAACAGCGAGTATATTGCAATAGAATAGGTTTTGTTATGCAGATCAACGTAAAGAAGAAGCAGAGAAAGATTGGAAAGCACTACAGAAGAAAGAAAGCGGTTAGGCTTAAGGCTCGGGCAAGAACAAAGTTCAAGAACTCCAGGGGCAAGTAGTCAGACTAGATCGTTATACATCTTTTCGTTAAACTCGTAGGCTGTTATGTCATCTCCTTTAAGCGCAAGGCTATCGAACAGCCTTTCCTGATTATCAAATCCGCCGTATCCTTTTTCTAGGTCGAACGCGATTATGTTGCCATTGAATTCAGAATAGACAACGAATCGCCTTTCGGTTGGTTTAACCACGGTTATCACCTTTGCGCCGATGTTTCCCAGCGCGATCAATATGCTGCACAGCAGTGTCGCCTGGTCGAAGATGTCGCCTGCACCAGACTTTATCGTATCGCTAGGTCGCAACCAGAATTCGATCGGCAAACTCACGCTGGCTATCTCGCTTTTCACATAATCGTATGCGCGCTTGGCTGCCGCAACATAGTTGTCATGGTAAGAGTATGGATCGAATGTGTTCTTTATCCGGTTCGCCACGTTGAGGACGTCATCATCTTGCGGCGTTATCAACTTTGGCAACTCGGCCACATTGAGATTTTCCTGTTCCTCAATATAATCCTTGTAGCGCAATATCATCGCTAGATAAAGCTGGTTGTACTTCTTGAGTAGCGCTTCTTGCGATGTGTCCATGGAAACGTTCTATGAGTTAAGCTTAAATATAGAACTTAACTATTGAATATTACACAGGAAAAGGATAATACTCTATTGTCTTGACTTGGCGATAATGAATTTTGTTGGGTTGAGAGAAGAGCAGGCATTTGGCGAAAACATGGAAGAACACATTGAAAAAGAACTTGCAATATTGGTTACACCGTGCATGGACGGTAGATTGGTCGATACTATGTTGGTTTTGACTAATTTAGATATGAGTGCACAAGAAAAGAAGGAAGAGCTAAAGAAATTCATAAAAGAAGAGACAAAGACGTACAAGGATGCATGCGAAATGGTTGACAAGGTTGAAAAACTAGTCTCTTTCGTTCCTGAAAGAAATGTAAAGTTTGTCGTTGCGAGCAATGCAGGCGCAAACGTAGATGGGCTTAAGATAACTCTTCCAAAGATAGTGGAGCAATTCGAAATACTAGGTTACGTAAATATTTCACATAATAAATGTGGCGCAGGAAAAAAAGAGGCTGAGCTTGTTGTGGGAAATGTTTCTGAAGAGGACGAGGAATGCAGACATTTCGGGATAAAAGAGATCAAAAGCAACATACCGCAAAAAATTCTAGAATCAAATGACATCGAAGCGGTAAGAAGCGCCATAGAGAATGCTAGCCCCGACATACAGTGCGGCAGGGCAGGCAAATTGTTCTCCAATGTTATAAGCTTCTATGCCAATGTGGATGAGCTAATACTTAGGGAATACAAACCTGAAGAGACGAAGTACTTCATGACTGGAAACTGGACAGCTGATTACCCTGGAGTTATGAACGGTAAACCGATAGGGTATGTTTATCCCATATTGGCGGAGCCGAAGGACAGAGTAGTTGATGTGGATGTCGCAACTAAATTGAACCTTGTACAGTATGATCCCAGTAAAGAAATCAAATTCAAACCTGTGAAGAGCTTTTAATACATAGCTTCGAGTTTCTTTATCCTCTCCTCTATTGGCGGATGCGTTGAGAAGATGTTGGAGATGTTTCCAGCTTTGAAAGGATTTGCAAAGAAAAGATTTGCGGTCACTTCGTTGACGTGCTTCATCTGTGGTGTATTCCTGTCTTTTTCATATGCCTGAATCTTCTTTAGTGCACTTGCTAGAGAACGCGGATCGCGTATCAGCCTTGCTCCGTTTGCATCTGCCATGTATTCCCTCCTTCTTGATATTGCGAGCCTTATCAGCAGAGCAAAGAATGGTGCTAGCAGTCCTATGACCAGCACTATTAGGAGCAGTATTCCTCCGTTCCTGTTGTTGCCACCAACGCCGCCGAAGAAGAATGTGAGTCTCATGTAGGCTGCAATTATTCCGATTGCGCCTGCGAAAACTATCGCGATGGTCATGAACTGGACGTCGTTATCTGCAACATGCGACATCTCATGAGCCAGAACTCCTGTGAGCTCGTTTTTGTCCATTATCGAGAGAAGCCCCGTTGTGACTGCAATCGAAGATAGCTTTTTGCTCCTTCCGGTAGCAAATGCGTTCGGAGAAGGGTCGTCTATTATGTAAACCTTGGGCATCGGCACCTGCGATGCGAGCGCTATACCTTCAACTGTGCTGTAGAGCTGCCTGTACTTGGTCCTATCCGCCTCCTTTGCGTGCGAGACTGCAAGGACAAGTTTGTCACCGGTGTAGTAGGTAATAAGTCCGTAGATCAGCACGATTATGAGTGCGATTATCAGTGCGAATGGACCACCGCCAAGAAAGATTACAAATAGGTAGATTATCGCTACGAAGAATGCGGTAAAGATGCCGAGCAGCAGCACTGACTTTAGCTTGTTCCTAGCTATTTCGTCAAAGTAGCTCGCCATCTATTCACTTTACTTCTTTGCCTTCTTTGCGCTTGGTTTTGTCGCAGGCTTGGAGTCATCGTCATCGAAGTCAACCTTAACCGGCTCCTTTTCATCATCTGGAGTCTGGAAGAAGTCGGCCTTCGTGAAATGGAACATTCCTGCAAGCATGTTCCCTGGGAACTGCTGCAAGGCATTGTTATAGTCAAGCACATAGTCATTGTATGATGTCCTTACGAAAGAGATTTTGTCCTCTGTTGTCTCAAGCTGGTCTTGTAGCTCCTTGAAGTTCGCTGACGCCTTGAGGTCTGGATAGTTCTCCGCCACAGCAAAGATGCTCTTTAGCGCCTGGCTGAGCTTGTTGTTTGCAGCCGCTTTGTCCTCCACTGAACCGGATATTATTGAACTTCTAAGCTTTGTCACTTGTGTGAGAACGCTTGCCTCGTACTTCTTGTAGCCCTTTACTGTCGCGACCAGATTTGGAATCAGGTCGTATCTCCTCTTGAGTTGAACGTCTATCTGAGCCCAAGCATCTTGCACCCTGTTCCTCTTGGCAATGAAGCCGTTGAAGATCAGAATTATTGCAAGGACGATTACTACTACTATGCCCCCAATTATCCAAGTGATGTCCATAGAATCAGATATAATATGCAGCCTAAGGATTAAAGCCTTTCGATATGCTTAGACCGGCCCAATAGAATTTATGAATCCCCAAACAGTCATTATCTCCCTGTGTACTTCTTCTGGCTGCTGATTGCCGTTTATGCTATGCCAAACATTTATGCTGTATCTTTCCGAAAGGCGTTTGTATTCCGTCTGGAGCGCCTTTAGGTCATCTAGCTTATCGAATCTCTCCTCCTTTCCCTTTCTTTGCTGTATTCGCTTTAGGGCGATTTCTGGAGGCACATTTAGGTAGAAGATGTGATCCGCCTTTGGAAATATATTGTTCATGTAAATAAGGTTGTCCATTGTGAGCCCTAATTTTGAGCCGAATGCTGCACCGTATACGACTGTTGACTGGTAATATCTATCTGTTATTACAGTATATCCTTCAGCCAACTTTGGCTTTATCAGAGTTTCAACGTGCTCAGATCGATCTGCCATGAAAAGAAGCTGCAGGGTTCTCACATCCATCTTGCTACCATTAGAAAGTGCCTGCCTTGTGAATTTTCCTATTTCACCGCCAGTTGGCTCCTCAGTTACAATCACCGTTGGATTCGTCTTTCTTAATGCGTCAGCGAAGAGGTTGATCTGCGTGCTCTTTCCAGAACCCTCTCCGCCCTCGATTACAATCAACATATTATACACTCAAGATACGTTTTTAGCCAATTTAAATCTATTGTGCCCTTTCGTACATGGAGAAAACGTTTTATGCCTTCAGATGGATATTATCCTCTGTGGTTGAATGGGGGACTTTAGGAACTTGGAGAGGGTAGACCCTACTTTGGCAGACGCCATGGCAAAGGAGCTTAGAAGGCAAAGACAGACCCTTGAATTGATACCTTCCGAGAACTTTGCGAGCATAAATGTGGTGCGTGCACTCGGCTCCGTACTTACTAACAAATACTCCGAAGGGTATCCGGGGAAGAGATACTACGGAGGCAACGAATTCATAGATGTGATTGAGACTCTTGCCATTGAACGCGCAAAGAAACTTTTTGAGGTTCCACACGTGAATGTGCAGCCATATTCCGGATCGCCTGCTAACTTTGCTGTTTATGCTACAATCTGCAAGCCCGGAGACACCATCATGGGAATGAACCTTACTGACGGTGGTCACCTCACCCACGGATGGAAGACCAGCGTCACTGGACAGTTCTTCAATAGCGTCGCATATCATGTCAAGCCTGACGGCTACATAGACATAGAGGAAGTCAGAAGGCTGGCTCACGAACACAAGCCGAAATTAATCTGGATAGGGGCAACAGCTTACACAAGGGCGCTTCCTTTTGCGGACTTCGCAAAGATCGCGGATGAGGTTGATGCATATCTGGTTTCAGATATCGCGCACATCGCTGGCCTAGTAGCTGGAGGCGCACATGAAAGCCCGGTGGGATACGTGCACATAGTAACGACCACAACACACAAGACGCTGCGCGGCCCTAGAGGGGCTATGATAATGGTGACGGACAAGGGGCTTAAGAAAAATCCTGAGCTTGGAAACATGATTGATAAAACGATATTTCCTGGACTTCAGGGCGGACCGCACGATAATACCACTGCAGCTCTTGCTGTTGCGCTTCTGGAGGCATCGCAGCCTGAGTTCGCAGTGTATGCAAAGCAGATAGTGAAGAATGCAAAGGTGCTAGGCGAGGAACTTTCAAAGATGGGTCTAACACTTGTGACTGGAGGAACTGACAATCATATGGTACTTGTCGATTTATCGAAAAGATATGGACCTGGAAAGGGGGCATTTGCGCAGGAGGCGCTTGACCTTGCCGGAATCGTATGCAACAAGAACACAGTTCCAGCCGAGCCTGCAAGCCCTTTCTATCCGAGCGGAATTAGGATCGGCACACCTGCAATAACCTCAAGAGGGATGAAGGAGGAGGAGATGAGACTGGTTGCAAAATACATCTTTGAAGTTGTCGAGCAAATACACGGATATGATATGCCGACAGAGAAAGAGGCACGCTCTGCTGCGATAAGCAAATTCAAGAGCGAAATGAGGAAGAACGCTAAAATAAAGGAAACAGGAGCCAAGGTCATCGAACTGTGCAACAGATTCCCGATTTATCCGGAAATAGACGCCTGATTAAAGCAGAAACTCATTCTTCTTTTTCCTCCACACTATCCCTGTTTCAGCTATCGCAACTATGCTCCAGACAAGATCGTCAAGCAGCATGCGCTGAAAATCAGTTAGTTTTTGTGATTTTACCTTCTTGAGGAGCAAATCGCCGAGCACGATCGCATCAAGTATTGTCTTTTCATCTCCTTTAAGCGCGTTTATGCTCAGCTCGAACTGCTTTTTGGCCTCGGCCACAAGAGCATCAACCTGCTTGGACCTATTCTTTGATACGAGCGTGAGCCAGTCCGATATCAGCTCTGCCATCTGCAAAAGCCGAAAGTATGCATACAGATCTGCTGGCTTGACAAGATTTAGGTACCTCACACCGAACAGATAGAATCTATCGACAACATCCTCGGAGGTCTGCAGGGCCTGCGTGTCTCCTGATAGGACAAGGGAAAACTCCTCGGAGATTAGATTGTGCATCCTTGAAAAGATTCTCTCCATGCTCGTCTCCTTCACGCTGCTCATATCCTCGATGAGAAGTTCATTTTTGTTCTGCTTTACTATCTCGAATCCTATGTAGCGCTTGTTTATGCGCTCGTGTATGCGCTCTGCGTCCTTTTGCGTAAAGCCGCTCTTGGAATACAGGTTCAGTTTTGTGGTGCCGTATAGGTGATGAAAGCCAATCAGCCTGGAGACAATGTTAGGGGAGAGGTTTGTGACATCCTCCTCCGCCTCCTTCTTTGGGGTCTGGGCCGAGCTCACGATGAGCTCGCCTGATTCATTTTCATTTAGGTAGATCAATGCGCCATGCTTGAGCATCTTTTGTTGCACCCACTTCTTTGGTATGACTATGGCGACACTGTTCTTGCCGAACTTGAAGAGCCTTTTTTCCATGATTTATTCTGATATATATTGTATATATACTTTATGCAAAAGGCATATATTAAAGGAAACCGTAGGGTAAGTGAAGGGAATGGAATCGAATGGAAGGCCTCTGGTCGGGCTTATACCACATAGTTCCGGGGGAGTGGGGAATTGGGAAGCGTAGATGAGGCGAGGGCCCTAGTTGAGGAAATGCTCTGGCCCAATGAGCGCATACGCTTCTGCGTTCGCCAGAGCAAGCTCTGGATTCTTGGGGGCTCGCTGAGCTCGCCCTCGATAATAGTTGCGACGAACAAGCGCCTCATACTTGTGACCAAGCCGCTCTTTGGGCTCTATCAGGACTATGAGATCTTGCACTACAAGCAAATAGTCGGCATACGAGTCACGCATGGAATCTTCACATCCTCTATATACATAGCCACGAACGGGACGCAGACGCATAGTGCGATGCACCATAATGCGAGCAACAGCACAATAAGCGGAATATACAAAGGAGTCGGTGGGATGATCGCATCGTATCTAAACGATATGATGGTGAAGTGGCACGAATTTGAGACCTATGGCAACATCGCCGACGTTCCAAGGACAAAGCAAGATATGGGCTTGCTTGTGAGGAACTGATTAGGCCTTGCCTATCTGGCTCTTCTTAACTGCCAGCCTTATCTCGGAGTCCAGCCTTCCCAGCGTCTTCTCGCTCATGTCAAGGTATGTCATTGGCTCAATCACTGTCGGGTGCACGTTCTTGACCTTCATAGCCATGTCCTGCACGAGCTTTCTGTAGTCGGGATGGCCCTGATGCGTCGATCTGAGCTCACAGAGATGGTAGAGTTGCCTTGCATTGAGCTTGTAGTACCATCTTATGTTGAAGCCGAATGTGACGACGTACTGCGCCTGGTATGGATTGCTTGGCAAAAGTTTGTTGTAAAGATCAACCACGCTTGCCATCTTGCTCTGGTAATCATCATCTATTCCGATTTCCACATATGCATCGCGCGTATCGTATCCGAGTTCGATTCCGAAGTTCTGCCTCTCTTGCGTTCCAATCCTATGACGCTGTATGTCGCGGTATATCCCTATCCTCCCCATCAGGTCGAATGTGTAATCAAGATTTTCAAATGCCCTTCCGGGCTTGTGGCGCCTGTTCGTCCTGTTGCCGATGTATGTCTTTATCAGGTTCTTCCTCTCAACTTCGCTCATCTTCCCTGCATGTTCTGCCGCCTGGCGCATGCTTGTGCCCTTTGAGAATCTGTAGATTATCGCAGACGCAAGTATCACCTGCGCTCTTTCATCTGGCTTTGAAGTTCCTTCTCCTGCATACTCACTAAGAGCCACGGTCTCCTCGTTTGATACTATGCCGTGGGTGATCTGCGAGACTGTCTTGTAAGTGTGCGCTGTCCTTTCGCTGTAGAAATTCTGCAGTGTTGTGCCGTAGTCATCATGAACTCTCTTTACAAGAGACGGAACCAGCTTCTTGAGCTCACCAGATAGCCGGTTTGCGATCCATCTCGATTCGGCCAGAGGTGAAGAAAGCATCTTGTTTAGCATATTCTCATAAGACCTTGCATCTGCGCTGATTCCAACATGGGTAAGTGTTGCCATGGGAAGATAATCGCGCAGGAAATCAAGTGCGTTTGCCTTGATTGAATTCTCATACGCCTTTCGCAGATCGAGCTCTGTTATTCCAGATTCCTCTTCTATCTCTTTGGTGAGCTCGGTTATCTTTACGACTTTACTTGCTATCCTAAAGCCTATATCCTCGATCTTATTTGTATCACTAATGTACTTCATCATCTTCTCCATGTAGTTTGAGTAGGAATCAAAGAGGCCATTCATTAGGTGGAGGTAATCGTCTCCGTGCCTTGACCCCATTATGTCAGGGTCCCTATAAAACATGTATTCCCCATTTGGAAGTTTCTTGTCGAATGCAACATATCTTGTCGACTTTTCTATGTAGGAAGCAAGCCTGCAATCTTCAATGTCCTTTACCGCAACATTAGAAACATATTCGCAAGATGCTGGAAGTCCGCCCACCATCTCCTGGATTGAATCATCTCCGTAGTCAACCAACCATGCGTCAAAAAACTCTCTTCCCCTACTTTTGTTCGGGAAAAATTCCTTTAGGTAGAGTCTTCTGCTCGTCAGCGCTGTCCTGCTGTATCTGGAAAGCAGCGCACCTGACTGTTCGGGAGTGAAATCCTCAGATATTCTCCATGCAAAGATATTGCTATTAAGGTTCGTTACATTGTTGCCCAGAAGCGCAACCTCCTCATCGGTGAACTGCTCGACTGAAGTGCCCTTGTCGTTCTCATTGAAGGACAAAAGATAATCAGAACCCATGCTACCCCCGATGTGTATAGCCACCTAAAAGATGTGACATTCTCCCACCCGTAAACGGCGTGGGCTTCCCAATCAACCAAGATTGATATGATATGGAACAAAAAGAGATATAAATGCAACTACAAATTACTGCTATACGGCGGGACACGTCGGAATCCGAGAGGATAAAAT
>JBOGSA010000039.1:0-21684 GCA_050749785.1 Candidatus Micrarchaeales archaeon
ATTTTATCCTCTCGGATTCCGACGTGTCCCGCCGTATAGCAGTAATTTGTAGTTGCATTTATATCTCTTTTTGTTCCATATCATATCAATCTTGGTTGATTGGGAAGCCCACGCCGTTTACGGGTGGAGGATGTCACATAATTAGAGATACAACAAATACTAAAGTGATTTCATGGCATTAGTAGAAGTAGGAAGAGTTTGCATAAAGAAGTACGGAAGAGACGCAGGAAGCAAGGCGGTCATAACCAAGATTGTCGATAAGAACACTGTTCATGTTGCGACAAGCGTGAGGCCAAGGGAGAGAAAGTGCAACGTTGATCATCTTGAGTTCCTAAACGAGAAGATAGATCCAAAGAACGAGGAGCAGCTTTACAAGGCGCTTGAGATAGAAAGATCGAGGGCTGAAGCGGCTGCAGGGAAAGCAAAAGCAAAGAAATAATACCCTGTAATCCAAATCTCAAATCCTAAGAAGTGAGAATATGCCTAGCGTGCCGTCCATAGCCGCCATACCGACCCTGATATGGTCCGCATCCACGGCAATAGAGAAGGGCATATCGGTAAGATTTGGAACAGCGCTCACAAGCCTGATGATCGTCGGGCTTGGCATAATTCCGATGCTCATCTATTACCTGATTCATCCGATCCAAATAAGCTTTTACTACTCGATACTTTCAGCGCTCTCGGGCCTGTTCTTTGCGTGCGGAGCGCTTCTTTATTATAAGACGCTAGAAACTGAGCAGGTCTCAAATACTGTTGCTTCGGGATTCGTGCAGCCCGCATTGATACTCGCATTCAGCATACTCATACTCCATGAAACTGTAAGCATATTCCAGGCGATAAGCGGAGTGATAATTGTCTCCGGAGTTCTCCTGGTGATAACGACCAAGAACCTGAAGGTAAATGTGAAGATACTTCCTGCAGTGCTTGCGAATGCCTCATGGGGAATATATTGGATTATCGCATCGACCGCAATACTCGGAGCAAACACCATAGGGATGACATTGTTGATCTCCAGAACAAGCACATTTGCAGTGCTGCTAATTGCATTCTTCCTATTTCTGCGAACAAAAAGTGCTGGAAAAATTGGCAACAAGCTCATAATGCTTGTAGCGATTGCCGGAATACTAGACGGATTTGGAAACCTATTCTTCGGCTTCCTTGTAAGCCAGAATCTTGTTGCGGTTGCAGCAATCTTCAACACAGCACAGCCGATTCTTGTCACAGGAATTGCATACCTTTTCATGAAAGAAAGGCTCACAAAGATTCAAGGCGCAGGCATGGCGCTCGCAGTTATCGGCGCACTGAGCCTTGCACTAGCAATATGACTAAGGTGTGCTGTAGCCGCTTGTCCAGGAATTCGTATAGCCCACATTCGTAGGTATGCCGTTGAGGTTATCCCCGCTGTAATCGTTTGCATTCGCATTGAGCGGCCACCATCCTACAAGATTCTGTAATCTTATCGGTTGCCCACCAATACCCTCTATGTACATCGCCTGGATTTCATTTGCCGATAAAGATGTGTTATAAATTTGCACGTTTGCCATCGAACCAAGATAGTAGTTACTAGATCCAAAGCCAATGCTAACAGTGCTCCCAGTTCCAACATGTACATTTGGTGTGATCGCAGTGCCGCCAGTGTACACCGCAACACCGTTAACATAGATTACTAAGCCACTGGCTCCGCTTCCTCCACTAAAGGTGAATCCCACAAAATTCCAGTTACCGTTGCTTATAGTGCCTCCAGACTTAGAACCAGACCAAAGATCAGCACTCGCTGCACCATTGTAATCGCCAAGTATCCAATCCTCTCCTGCGGTGCCAGAAACACCGTATTGAAAGATGAATGGCGAGCTTGCTGATTGCGAACTTTTAACCCAAGCAAAGATGCTTACTGCATTGGTCCCGTATGGAAATCCTGCGTCTGGTATATTAGCTATGTAGGCAAGGCTAGTCCCTGGGAAAGTGGCCACAAACTGCGGCTCTTCGGCATTGCATATGCCTGTCAGGGAAATGAGCTGTGTTGAGTTTGCTCCATTCGGCCGATACACCTGGCATGTTCCAGGCGATGCCTTCGGCGTAAGGCCGTTGAATACGCCAAGTTGGTATAGCGCTGTAATCACTATTGCAATGATCAAAAAAGCCCATCCATAAGTCATGAGGTACTCCATTGCACTCTGCACTTTGCGATTCTGTTTTCCTGGCATGTGATTACTTCATATCCTCAAAATAAAATACTATCTCCCAGACCAAATGCAAAACAATATTAACTTTTGGCGTTCATTTAGATTGTTTTTATGCGTGTGAAGATAGACAACAAGATAAAGGGCATAATCTCTCGCGATAGGAAAACAATGTCAACGACCACCCGTGAACATTATCCATTTGTAGCATCTCACGGATCAGGAGACTTTATCTATGATGTGTCTGGAAACAAGTTTGTCGACTTCTCAACCTTCATAGGCGTCTATACACTCGGAGTTAACGGGATACCTGAGATAAGAAAGGCGGTTAAGGACCAAGTTGACAAGCTGATGCATCCCGCATTCACCGATTTCTACTCAGAACTGCCTGTGACATTCTCTGAAAAGCTTCTCACAATGTTTCCCAAGCACTTCAACAAGGTCTTCCTCTCAAATTCCGGAACAGAGGCGAACGAGGATGCGATAAAGCTCTCACGTGTTTTCACAAAAAAGCAATACCTAATAGCATTCTACAATGCGTTCCACGGAAGGACGATGGGATCACTGGGCTTAACCGCATCAAAGGTGGTCCAACGAGAGTATTTCGGCCCGTTCAATGCAGTGGTGCACACCCCTTACCCATATGAATACAGGTGGAAGGACCCGGATTCATGCGCGACAGATTGCATAGACCACATAAAAAAGACAATCTTTGCAAAGGAGGTATCTCCAAAAGAGGTAGCTGCGATATTCATAGAGCCTATTCAAGGAGAGGGCGGATACATAGTGCCCCCAATCCAGTTCATGAAAGAGCTAAGGGAGCTTGCGAGCGAGCATGACATACTTCTTGTGAGTGACGAGGTACAAGCAGGGTACATGAAGACCGGAAAGTTTCTGGCTCTTGACAACTTTGGCATAAATGCCGACATATATACAATGGCAAAGGCACTGGGCGGCGGCCTACCTATCGGCGCTACAGTGTACAAAGAGGCGTTGGGAGAGATGCAGCAGGGATCCCATGCAAACACCTTTGGCGGCAATCTTATCTCTGTCGCAGCGGCGAATGCCTCACTTGACTATGTGAAGAAGAATATGTCGAGCCTGCAGAGAATGACAAAGCAAAAAGGCGCATACATAATGAAACGACTCAACCAGATGAAGGAAGATTACGAAATTGTCGGAGATGTTCGAGGAATCGGAATGATGATCGGCGTTGAATTGGTGAAGAATAAACACACCAAAGATCCTGCAATAAAGGAGAGGTCTATGGTTATTGAAGAGTGCTTCTCAAATGGGCTCCTCCTGCTCCCATGCGGAGTCTCAACAATAAGGATAATCCCACCAATAACAATAGAGCAGAAAAACCTAGAGAACGGAATGAATATATTAGAGGCGGGGATAAGGAATGCGAACAGAGAACAAAAGCATTAATTTATACCCTTACATTTTCTCTAAAAATAGATAAGTTCTTATATTTGTAAGGGTATAGTTTTTCATGGTATCTGTAAAAATCAAACGTGTAAAAGATAAAACCTATTATTATCTAACACATACCTTTAGAGTTGCAGGTAAAGTACAGTACAAAGAAGCATATATTGGAACCAAATTACCGCATAACATTACAAAAATCAAAGCAGAGTTTTTATCTGAAATTTATAAAGAAAAATGGTTTAAAATCTTTGACAAGATACAGAAGCAGTTCAAGAAAGAGGAATCAGGGAGCCCTGAATCTTTAAAAGAAAAGGAAATCGCAACATTCATGATAAATTTTACCTACTCCACTAACAAGATTGAAGGTTCAAAACTATCTCTTTTCGAGACTGCAAATTTGTTGGAAAAGGGCATCGTACCAGCATCCAAACCGCTTCACGATATAAAAGAAGCCGAATCCCACAGAAAAACTTTCTACAACATGATAAATTATAAGAAGAATATTTCACTTGAAATAATATTGTCCTGGCATAGAATGCTATTTTCAGAAACAAAACCAGACATCGCAGGCCAGATAAGAAACAGACAAGTTCTAATTTTGGGAAGCCAACATCTACCCCCACCACCTGCTATAGTCTATCGTTTATTGGTAGAACTTATACGATGGTACAATAAAAACAGAACTAAGATACACCCAGTTGAACTAGCAGCACTTTTTCATCTTAAATTCGAATCAATTCATCCATTCGGAGATGGAAATGGAAGGATTGGCAGACTTTTAATGAATTTTATTTTATATAAAAATTCCTTTCCTATGCTTAACATCAGATATGAAAATCGTGGTGGTTATTATGCCTCACTGGAAAAAGCTAATGTTAAAGATGACGAAAGCGCATTTGTACAGTGGTTCTTTAAAAAATACTTGAGAGAAAATAGACGATATCTATAACAACGGTAACTCAAATGAAGCTGCTAAGGTTGAACTGCCTCTTGTCGAGTATCACTTCCTCTCCGAACAGATTGTTTATCTCATCCTTCACAAGCTTGAGCCTCTGTCGAATGTATGGCTCAAGGCTGTAGGTGTCGGCGAGCTTTATTGCTATCTCAAGATACTTCTCTATCCCACCCTTTGATACTGTGAGCAGCAGTTTCCCATTGCACTTTGTGCACACTCCTGCCAGGGGAATTCTCCTATATTTTGCATTGCATACCACGCATCTGAATCCCTGCCTTGAGAATGTGTGCAGGTTTCCAATCAGGTCCGGTATGAAATGGCTTATTATCAATCTTTTCGCTGCGTCACGCGGGTCTACCGACCTCATCATGTCCATGAGCTTGAATTCGGCGTCAAGTTTGCTCTGCATGTTGTTCAACAGTGCATACATGCTCCTTTTTGGTGATACAGCGATGCTGGTCTGGGATGAAGAGTGTGTGAACTTTAGATCCCTGAACCGAGCCTCTCCTTTCTGCAACCTATCCTTGATAGTCTCAACATTCGCCTCTGCAGGCGAAACCCTTGCAAGTGTTTTATTGTAGAAATCCAAAGAGAATTCTCCTCCAACCTCCACCACATGAACCTCGTCGTCTACCTCTTCAGGAAGTATGTTAGGCGAAAGGATGATTGGAGCATCCATTGTTGCACCGATATTTGTCGGCAAATATGATCGAGAGAAGTTCACCAGCCCATCAAGCAGCATCATTGTAGTATCCTCGTCCCCATCGCAGTTCCTTCTTCTTGCTGAAATGGTATAAGGGTGGGCAAAACCAACGTTCGCATCTGTGAAGCCTATTATTCTCCCCAAAACTCCGCACGATGTGTGCGGTGATAATGTGATTACCAACTGGCCTACAAGATCCTCCATTGTAACGGCGTTGTAGAAACTCTCAAGTCCGTAGAACTTGGTGAGCAGATCATCGAGGAAGTGCGTGGTCTTGAGCAGGTATATTCCGCCATTCTTGCTCAGTATCACATCCTGATGTCTCATCTCCACAAGCTGATTGTCGTTTTCCAAATCATTGCCAAGGTAATCCTTGTCATAGCCAAGTTCCCTTAGACGCTGAACGCTCACGTTCATCTCCTTTGGATAGAAATGCGTGATTGGCACGTCAGTTGCGTCGAATCTTATTGTTCCGTCCTTGAAGACCCACAGACCGTGCATGCTTCTTAGTATCCCCTTCTCAATCGCCTCAACCTTCTTGTCCTTGCTCATCAATCCCTTCACTCCCTTTACAGTGTCGGGAATTTTTGATATCTTCAGCCTTTTTGTCGCGCTTGAGATCAGTTTTGCCATGTCTATCTCCCTCTCTTCACCTGAGCGCGTCTCCGAACCGCAGTTGGAGCAAATCAGCTTGTCTGTAACGTTGCCACACTTGTCGCATATTCTTGCCACAATCGCCTTCATGTCGCAATCATAGCAATAAGGCGTCTCTATCATTCTCTTGCAGCTGATGCAGGTGTATCGTGCTATGTTTGCAACGAATTTTCTGCTTCCGAATTTCTTTGAATCGTTCAGGTACGCCTTTGTTATGTTTCTCTCCTTGCCGCCGAAATCGCCGATGGGGAAGAGACCGTTTGGAGCAGGCTTCATCATCCTCTCCTTCGCTTTCTCTGGCCTTCCTATCCTTGCAGCGATGAATGTAGATCTCTTCATGATCCTAAATGGCGCAACAGAGTTGACAAGTTCTATACTCTCCTTGTCTGAAAGTGCTGCAAACTTTTCCAAAACCCCTTCCCCTATGCTCAACTTGCCTTCGTCGCCCGATGCAAAGCCAAGAGAAGCTAGTAGACTCTGTGCATATTCACCAGAGACTACAATCTTGCCCTCCTTTATCACATGTGGAACAAGTAGTGACTCAAGGTTCCTTTTTAGCTCTGGTTTGTTGCCGAAGACTATCTTCTCAACAGAGAAGAGGTTGCTTTTGGGCCCATGGACCTGTGAGTTCTTTAGAAGCTCTTGTGCAATCTGCACTATATCGGAGTTCTTCAATGCCTGGAACTCGAAAAGAAATTTAGGATGAATAGGAAGATCATGCGCCAGCGACATCTTGTAAGCTGATTCAAAAGTAATCTTTTCATGATCAACAACGTTTTCATTTTTCCCCTTCTCATGAAGTTGCTTCTCCCAAAATTCCTCAACATAACTCGTCGGCATCAGCGGCGTATTTGCATTCCTGAAATCTCCGAAGGTTATCAGTATGTCCCCCACCGAGATTATTTCATCAATATCGTTCTTCACTTCGTTTGCAATCTTCACATCATTTATCCTTAAGGCTTCGCCGGATTTGAGCCTCACGAACGGACCCTCAATCGAGTCTACCGGGGTCACTACACATCCCTTTCTTGGATGTTCCATCTTCAACTGCGTTCCCGTAGCCATGAACCCCATAGTTAGTATCATCGTGGCTGGGCTGACTCCCATTGCTGCAATCCCAGTCATCCTGCTCCTTCCATACCTGAGCCTAAAGCCGCCGACATATCCCGGGTAGGATAGTATGGGCCGTCCGGCAACGAGTTCGTCAAGGAATGATCTGCCAACATCTTTTTGCTCCTGCTTGCCATCGGTTGGTGCTTTCTCAACTTTTATCACCTTGTTGAGCCAACTCCAATCAAGGTTAACACTCTTAACTTCCTTGAGCACCTTCTTTGCCTTTTGCGCAATTCCCTCGCACAGCACAAGCGGTATTCCGCCGCGTATTCTGTTTGAGACTCTCACCTCCTTACCATCGATTCCAGTTTTTTTCATGTCACGATGCACACTGACCTCTATCTCCTCAGTAGGCAAACTATCAACGCAGATCGGGCAGTTGCTTATTATGTTGCGAAGATCCTCCTCAGACGGTTTGTATTGCAACCTCACAGCTCTGGCATTGTATATCTCAACTTCCTCTATGTACCTCTCAACTTCCTCCTGAGTTGGTTGATAGCTGCCGAAGTTGAAAATCCTCCTCGCATAATCTGCGAACGCAACGGCGAGCGCCACTGATGTCCCCCCTGCGCTCCTTATCGGCCCTGTGAAAACCATGGCAAGATAGTCGGATCCGTCAGGGTTCTTGTATTGCACTATCCCATAAACTCCTTCCGTAGGCGCAACCAGAATCCCATCAGTCTGTATCGCAAGCCCGACTCTTACTGCAAGCTCAAGCCTCTTGAGGTTTTCATAATCTGCGAAGCGTTCATGTGTGCAAATCTCATTTACAACTTCGAAAGCCAGTTCGGATTTCGACTGGTTCTTGAATCTCCTCTTTATTATGTCTGCAAGACCCGGAACTCCAATGATTCCCTCTACTCTGGATGCGATATCTGGTGCAATCTTAACTTCAACAAATTCTTCTGGGTCAAATCCTTTGCTCCTCGCCTTCTTCGCAGCATCATTTGCCTTGTCGAAATCCTGCGAAAGCGCACTAAAATATTCTTGTGTATCCATCTAAGCACTACAAATTATTGAAATCCACATTGGAGAGCATCATGCTCTTTGATTCGTATATCGGAAGTATTCCCGGAGTTGGTATGTGGCCCTGCTTTACCTGAAACGCGGTCCTTGCCTGCCATGTCCCGCTGTTGACTATAAGGGTGCCGTGGTAGTCGCTTGTGCCATTCTTGTGCACATGACCCATGTGGAGTATGTCTGGAACCTCGTCTATAACTAGCGAATCCGTCTTGGACGGCACAATTATGTTACCTCCGTATATCGGCGACAGATGCCGTCTCTTGAGTATTTCGGCCATCGCTATCTCCGGCTTTGCATAGCTGCAATCAGGTATCGACTGAATAACCGAATCAAGTGATGTTCCGTGGTATGCTAGCACCTTGAGGCCTTCAATGTTGAGCATGCTCGGATTGGAGATGATGTGTACATTGTCCATTGCAAAATCCCCCAACAGTTCCTTTGATAACGGCGGCTGCGGTTCTGCCCTCTGCACTGCATCGTGATTGCCAGGGGTCACAAAAACTTCAATGTATTCAGGTATCGAGTAAAGGAAATCAAAGAAAATAGAATACTGTTTGTAGATGTCTAGTATTGCGAGGTCCTTGTCCTGATTCGGATAAACTCCGATTCCATCCGCAACGTCACCGTTTATTATCAGGTACTTTATCTTCCCGGCAAGCTCCTTTTTTGAATCTATGTTGCCGTTTAGCCACTTGAGCATCATGCTGAATTCCTTCTCCATGAATAGCTTGCTCCCAACGTGCACATCAGACATCATCGCAATCGCAATGTCGCTCTCAGTTGGTTTTCGCGAGTGTATTGGAACATCGGGCCAGACCATCGAATTGACTATTATCATCTTGTTCCAAATCTTTCCCTTTACCGCGATTACATCATCGTTCACAATCTTCTTCGCATTCTCATACACCTCAATGCTTTTCGGGTTGCTTGAACTCTTCATGAAGAGCAGCCTTACTGTGCCTGTTTCATCCTCTATTGTAACCATCATGTTGCCGTTCTTTGTGGCCGTCCTATCGTATACCATCCCCACTATTCCAACTTCCTTTCCCTCAGCATACTGCTTCACCGCATCCACTCCGCGCAGCATTCCGCTTAGCATTGACTGATGCCTTTCGATAAAGCCGCGCAGCCTGTTGAACCTGTCCCTGAAATAATCGGTGAAATCAGATGTAGTCCCTCCGGTTTTGTCCAGCCTACTCTCCTTCACAGTGAACTTTTTGTCTACCTCCTTTGCCATCGGCTTGAAGTCTCCAGACCTTGATATCTCAATGACCTCCGGCAGCTTCTCTTCGCTTTGCTGTTTTATTATCTGCTCAAGGATCTGCCTGGTGAGTATAGCTGCGCCAGGTTTTTCTGAGAAGAATGATTCTATCCTTGCGCCAAGCGCCTCTATGTCCACTCCCATTATTTGCGAATCGTCTATCTCGGAGGCTATGACTACCCGTTTGTTGAGACGGTTAGCGAGCTCTATGATTAGCTTATTGCCTGACAAGATTAGCCCCCACTACAAATTGGCAAAATAAGTATAAAACCCTTTAGAGATTTGAGGCGAACGAAAAGGTGGCAATCGTATATAAAGTAAAAAGCGTCCATTAGTTGCGATGTTTATGGTTTGGAGGAACGGTCCTAGTGCAAATACCCTTAAGCAGAAGGCTGAAGCAGGAGCACTTTTTGCAGGCGCCGTACTGACCGCATTCCTCACAATTGCAAGCACCGACGGTTCAAGCCCCGCGCACGACAATCTTGTGAATCTTTTCGGGTTCAGTGCCGCGGCACTCCAGTTCTTTGAAGGGCTAAGGCTCAATCATGCAGTCAAAAGTGCAAAAAGAGATTTCTGATTATTCCTTAATCGATTCAAGAAGGCTCAGCAGATTCCATATTACTGTCCTTGCATATGGAGGGAGGTTGATGTCGTTGCTGACCTCGTCTATCTTGTATGTTGCGCCACTAGCCCTCTCGGCATAGCTCGTCTTCGCGTCGAGCGCCTTTTTAGCCTCATCGAGCGCGCTCTTCACATTTCTAGGAACACTGTTGTCCCCAAGCAGCATCTCTATCTGCTGCTTTATCTGCGCAATCGTCTCGTCAAACTGCTTCTCATCTTTTGTCATGCAATCACTTAATTCTCCGGGCCCGGCGGGATTTTCAACATAAGTTTTTGAACCCGCGACCTACAGATTTCTCCTTGTATTAGAAGTCTGCCGCTCTATCCAAGCTGAGCTACGGGCCCAGTAGAATTTAATTAAACTCCTAAATATAAAAGAACTCCCTTAGGTTGTCCGTCGTCACCCTTGCGAGCTCGCTGACCTCAATTTCCCTGATTTTGGATATCATCTCAAGCGAGCGGTTCACGTCCAGCGGCGTCTTGCCAACAACCGGCGAATCCGTCTCAACCACGATATTCTTTAGGTCAATGTGGCGTATCGCATCCTTTCTCTTACTGTTCTCCACAGGCGGAACCGACATAATGTATCCTCTGCTCTCCAGCTCCTTTGCGTCGCTACCGTTCCCTTCAAAGAAGTGAAACATTGCGCGTTTCACGTTGTTTTTGTCAAGTATCCTAAAGACTTCGTGTAGAGATCCGCGCGAGTGTATTACTATCGGAAGTTCGAGCTCCTTTGCAATCACAATCTGCTGCTCAAAAACTTCCTTCTGCCTTTCTACCTGTTTCTCATCTTGTGTGATCTTGAAGTCAAGCCCAATCTCCCCTATCCCTATTATCTTGCGATTTTCTTTCACTAGTTTTGCCAGCTCATTAATACCATTTTGTTCTTGCACAAAATCCGGAGAAATGCCAACAATCCCGAATACAATATCTCCATGGGCTAACTCAGAAACCTGCAAGTTATCCTTGCTGCTCCCTCCCGTGGCAAGGATGATCTTCATTCCATGCGCAGCGCACTCTTTCACTGTCTGCTCAGGATTCTCGAAAAGGTTGAGATGGCAGTGCGCGTCCGATAACTCAGGGGTGTCTTGCACTGTTCTGAATCGTGTTGCTGTGCTTTGGTACATTGGGAAAACCCGAGCTATTGAAGGATTATATACTAATATCCCCGAATATAATATCACAAATATTATCTATTAATATTTGCCATCCAACCTAAAACGGAGTTCTAATGGCCACTAAAAAACAGCAAAGCATTTCAGCCCAAAAGAGGCTAGAAAGTGCGATAAGAACTGTCAAGTTAATCTCTTCTGCAGCACTGATGATTGGAATAATCGCGATCATTCTTGCAGCCATCCCGATTCTGGGTCCTGTACTAAACCCTGCACCAAACTTCGGCAGCACACTAGCCGGCATAAACAATCCATTCACTGCGGCGCAGCTAGCGGTGATAAACAACGCATCAAACTCCTACTTTGAGGAGGCAGGATTGATGTATTTAAATCATACTCTTCCAAATGCAGGCGCAGCAACGGTTACCCAGACTAACACATTAATAGTAAATGGAAAGCCCTCAGTGATATATCTCGGGGCGATATCCTGCATATACTGCGGAGAGAATAGATGGGCGATGGCGCTTGCACTAGGAAGATTCGGCCAATTCAATTCATTATATATTGGATATAGTTCCTTTGGCGATGCCGATGTACCGACCATTTACTGGACTCCTGCGACTTACAATGTGACTTCGGGAGTAACTTTTGGCAGCAACTACAGTAGCAAATACATAAATTTCCTACCAATTGAATATCAATCAAAGATAACACAAGGCTTTCAGATCCAGCCAATCCCATACTTCCAGCAGCAGGCTAACGCTTTGGGCAATGGCGCTTACATAAATGCCACGAATCTGATTGCAAGCGTCAATACCTTCCAAGGGACCCCCTATACGATATGGGGCAGGAATGTGGTTCCTGGCGCAGACGCAGTAGCAGGTTTCCAAACGCAGGGTTCTGGAGTCGCGCTCACCTACATGACACACGCACAGGTTTTGCAACAGCTCTCTAATCCAAATGACAACTTCTCATGGACACAATATGCTGGCGCAGACCTTTACATTGCAATGACGTGTGCAACGATAAACAATGTAGCGCCGATATGCTCATTGCCAGCCATACAGGGAATAGAAAAGGCATCTGACTACTAAGTGTCTAAATGCAAGCATTCGAATACTTCAAGGCTTTTTTCAATTCGAAAACAGTAGTAGCAACAACAGCGGCGCTGGCCGTCTTGTACTACTTCATAATAGAATATGTGATAAGCCTCAACGCCACAGACGGCGTTGTATTCATAACAACCCCGCAGATTCTGATTTATCTGCTCGCGCTCAGCTCTGCAGTGCTCCTTACGATAAGCATACATTCAATCAGACTCTCGCTCTCAAGGATACAGATGGAAATAGATGGAGTTGCAAGCGCAGCGACTTCAGTGATCGGCGGAGTTATCGCCGGCTGCAACTGCGCTGTCCCAATCCTCTCATCTGCCATGTATCTTCTCGCGCTTAATGCAGCAACAGTAAGCACAGTGCTCGCATTCGTCTCAAACTATCAGATCGAGATATTTGCGGCGCTGATCCTTTTCAACTTCGTGACATCGTTCCACCATCTGTCCGCACTTTCAAGGACATGCACCATCAAGAGTGGCAAGCTGGTAAGGAAGAAAAAGTAATTGCAAAAATTTATCTACCTGAAGGTTGAGATACTATCGGGATTCTTCATGGCCAAGAAGACAATAAAGGCTTCTCAGAGCACCAAAACAAAGAAGGTTGCACAAAATAGAAAGGCCGCAAAGCCCGTGTCAATCCAACCTATCAACTCAGAAGAATTTCTGATAAAAGGACTTTCATCTTCAAGAAAACATATTGCAGCAAGCTCGCATATCCTGCCGGAACTTCTTTACAATATAACTCCGTCGACAAAAAGTCTGGGCTACAATCGTGGATTCCAGATAGGACTTAGGCTCTGTGTGAACCACAACAAGGCAAACAACATCACCCCACTGATAAATGCGCTTGAGAATGCCGGTTTTCGCCATATTCTTTATCATCCGCACAAGAATAATGTGATTATAGAGGCACATCATCACCCTGAACATGAAATAGGTGCACCAAAGGACATGCATGTGTTTGAAGCAGGATTGATAGCCGGCTATCTCACCCAATCTACGGGCATGGAAATGAATGGTGTGGAAAACCAGTGCGTGCATCGCGGTGGCAATATGTGCCAATTCCTAATCGAGCTCAATCCAGACATCAGAAGGATTGAATCTTTTGAAGGGATGGACCAGATATCCGAGGTAATGAGATCAACGCTTCTTAAGAAGAGGATGGAGAGAGAAATCTCCGAGAATTATTTTGCGCTACAGATGCTTCCCTTTACCGAGGGCCCGCTGCACATAGAGGTGTCCAAACTGCTCTACGTTCTGGGTGAGAGAGTAGGATTGAACTTCAAGATTAACGAGCAGACAATGGAGAAACTCTCCACCCTGTTCTGCCTCAAAGAGATAAAGATCATAAAAGAGAAGAAAAGGGTTAGGGGAATTAGGATAGATTACAAACATAACCTATCCACGGCCGCATATACGGATCTAGTTTCAGCATTCCTCACCGGGATGATATTTAGCATATACAACAGGACGCCAAAACCTTCGCGCAGGCTTAATGGTTCAGGTACATATACGGTTGAGCTGGCAATATAAAGCTTTAAAGATTTGAATGGACATATCCCCTAAATCATTCTTAGGATACGGTGCTAATCTTGGGCATTCTTGACATACTAGATCCGATAATAAAAGTGCTCCCTAGCATAAGGAAGCCTGAGCACCCGCTCAGCTTGCGCCAAAAGCTCAAGTGGACCGGAATCGTAATGGTGGTATACTTCTTAATGTTTAGCATACCGGCAATCGGTTCCAACACCGCCGCGCTCAACCAGCCTGCGCTGCAACTCATCAACATAATCTTCGCAGCAAGGGTGGGAAGCCTCATCACTGTCGGAATCGGGCCGATCGTGCTTGCGAGCATAGTTCTGCAGCTTCTGCAGGGTTCAGGAGTGGTAAAGATAGACATGCAGGATCCAGAGCAGAAATCAAAGTTCCAGGGAATACAAAAGCTTGCAGCAATCGTTATTGCGGTTGTAGAATCCTTCATCTTCGTTGCGACAGGATACGTTCCAATAGCATCTCCGGCACTATTCCAGCTTGTGGCGATTCAGTTGGCGCTGGGCGCAATCTGTGTCATCTACCTAGATGAAATAATGGCAAAGTACGGAATAACATCCGGACTCAACATGTTCATAGCAGGAGGAGTTGCATACTCAATAGTTGCAGGAACAGTAAACATAATCTTCCAAGAAGCAATCCAGGCGATTGCAGCAGGTGGGGCATCAGCAATACCAAACGCGATACTAGCATTCGGTCCGCTCTTCTTTGCGATAATAGTTTTCCTGATCAGCATCTACGCTTACGACATAAAGGTCGAGCTGCCGCTGGTGTTCAGCCAGTTCAGGGGAGTCGGGGGCAGGCTTCCGATTCCATTGCTATATACGAGTGTGCTGCCGGTCATACTTGCAACATCATTTGAACTCAGTCTCACAGTCTGGTTCCGTTTCATAGCTAACGTATCGGGAAGCTTTGCAGGACTTGCAAAGTTCATAGCGCTTTATGCACAGACTGGAACAGGAGGCGCATCAAGCCTGAATCTGGTAGGGGGAATCCTCTACCTTATCTCCCCAACATTCCCGCTACCTTATTCTGCCCCGTTCGGAATCGGCGGATACAACACATACTTCTCATATCTTGCAACACAGACAAGCCAGCTTTTTCTTCCATGGGGCGGTCTGGTCCTAGTTCCAGAATGGGTCCACATAATATTCTATACATTGATGCTTGTGGTCCTCTGTATCATTTTTGGAAGGTTCTGGATTGAGATGACTGGCCAGAACCCAAAGAACGTAGCAGGACAGCTCCAAGACGTCGGATGGCAAATACCTGGATTTAGGAGGGACCCAAGGATCATCGAGGGAGTGCTTAACAAATACATACCGACCATAGCCGTGCTCGGTAGCGCATTCGTCGGCCTGCTCGCAGCACTTGCAACACTTACAGGCGCGGTTGGAACAGGAGTAGGAATACTTCTTACAGTTGGAATAATGTACATGATCTACCAGCAGCTTGAACAGGAAGGACAACTAGGCGCAGTCCCAGGGCTTGACAAGATCATTTCTTAGTAACGCTTAAAGAGGTTTTGAATAAATATATAGAGTTGATTTGATGGCAACATTTTACTACTACAGCTTGGCGGCGGGAATAATTTCTGTGATATTTGCATTCATCACTGCGTATAACGTTCTAAAAAAGCCGGACGGAAACGAGAAGATGAGGGGCATAGCGCAGGCAATAAAGGAAGGAGCTACAGCATATCTTAACAGGCAGCTCATTACGATACTCGCATTCGGAATAATAATCGGCGTACTAATCTACTTCCTGCTAGGCAACGGCTCAAGCCTAGTTGAGGCATTCATAGTTGGCGCAGTCGCATCATATCTTACAGCATATCTTGGAATGAATGTAGCAGTCAGATCGAACATCAGAACAGCTCAGGCAGCTACAAAAGGACTAGACAGCGCATTTAGGACAGCGCTCTTCGGAGGAGCAGTCACCGGATTTGCGGCTGTAGGTTTCGGGCTAATCGGACTTAGTGGGCTATTGATTCTATTCACAACATCAAAGCTCTCGCTTCTCATCGGATTTGGATTCGGCGCATCGCTAGTATCCCTGTTTGCAAGAGTCGGAGGCGGAATATACACAAAAGCTGCAGACGTAGGCGCAGACCTGGTCGGAAAGACAGAACTCAACCTACCTGAAGACGATCCAAGGAATCCTGCAGTTATCGCTGACAATGTTGGAGATAATGTGGGAGACTGCGCCGGAATGGCGGCTGACGTTTTCGAGAGCTATGCAGTGACGCTCGTTGCTGCACTTCTGATTGCATTCGCATTCGTAAAGACAGATGTTTCATATGCATACCCAATGTTCGTCGCATCGATCGGTGTTGTGGCAAGCATAGTGAGCCTCTACTTCATGAGGGTAAAGAACGGCAATGTCACAAGGGCGCTCTACAAGGGAATCCTCGGGGCTCTGGTGATAGCTGCAATACTTGACTATGCACTCACCGTCATGACAAACACACCAATAACATACTTCATACCTGTTCTATCTGGGCTGATAATCGCATTCGCACTCTTTGCGATAACCGATTACTACACTGGCAACAATGCAAAGTCTGTGATAAAGGTGGCTACCGCAGCAAAGGGCGGCGCAGGAACTGACGTCATATTAGGACTTGCAGTTGGACTTAGGAGCACATGGGTTCCACTTCTGCTTGTAGTGATAGGGATTCTGGTAAGCTATGCGGAAGCAGGAGTATACGGAATCGGAATCGCGGCAGTCGGAATGCTTTCACTCACAGCTACGATACTCACAATAGACTCTTTCGGTCCAATCACCGACAACGCTGGAGGAATAGCTGAGATGTCAGGAATGCCAAAGGCGATAAGGACAATAACAGACAAGCTTGACGCAATTGGAAACATGACAAAGGCAACAACAAAGGGATTTGCGATCGGTGGAGCAGCGCTTTCATCTATTGCTCTGTTTGTCGCGTTCGCCCAGGCAGTCAACCTCACAACGATAAACATACTAGACCCACTCGTTGTTGTTGGTATCTTCATAGGTGCACTGCTGCCATTCATCTTCTCATCGTTCCTCATGGAGTCGGTGGGATACGCAGCGAACCTCATGGTGGAAGAAGTTCGAAGGCAGGTCAGGACTATAAAGGGACTTATGCAGGGCAAGGCAAAGCCTGACTACGCAAAGGTGGTCGACATCGCAACCGTTACTGCGCTCAAGTCGCTTTTGATTCCAGAGCTCATTGCCATACTCACCCCTATAATCGTAGGGTTGGTGCTAGGAAAGGCAGCGCTCGGCGGTCTTTTGGTTGGAATGATACCAGCAAGCTTTATGCTTGCGCTATTCATGGCGAACAGCGGCGCAGCCATGGACAATGCAAAGAAGTATGTTGAGGAAGGCCACTTCGGAGGCAAGGGAAGCGATGCGCACAAAGCATCTGTGGTTGGAGACACTGTTGGAGATCCTCTCAAGGACACTGCAGGACCGTCGCTCAACTCGATGATAAAGGTTGTGAGCACAATCTCGATACTTCTCGCGCCAGTCTTTTTGATGTACGCAGTAGTGCTGTAAACGCAGCACTCTTTTTTCTTTTTCAAAGACATAGCTGAGCCAGTAAACAAACACTAGGCAAGCAATATAAATGGCCAAAGCCAACCTGATTCGATACGATGGCAAAGATGGCAATCAAACCCCCTACACTTTCAAAAGAGTGGTTAGACAAGAAGATCGCAGAAGAGACTGACGCATTGACTAAGCATGGTCTAAAGCCGGAGATACGCAAGGACGAGATACTGCTCAACTACAAAGGAACTGAGCTGAGCTTCGTAATCAGGGACAAGATACAGCTTTTCCATGCAATGCTGATGCTAGATGAGAATCTGGGACAGGACCAATACTCAATGATGACGGTTAAGGACAAGGTTGTTGTGGACATCGGCGCATACTACGGAGAGAGCGCCATCCTATTCGCACTCAAGGGCTCTCCACGAATTGTAGCATATGAACTGTATCCTTATAGTGCAAAGATCGCGCAGGAGAATGTGAGGCGAAACAATCTGCAGGATGTAATAACAATAGTAAACAAAGGTTGCGGAATCCCAAGCAGCGTAAGGATACCGCTAAATCACAGGAATATGATGTTCAGCGCACTCAAGGATTTCAAGAGAGGGAAGAAAGTAGACGTACTCTCGCTTCAAAACATAGTGGAGACAAACAGGATACCGCTTGATTCACGCATAAAATTCGATTGCGAAGGATGCGAGAACGATGCGATACTCAAATCCACGATTGATATTATGGGCCGGTTCAAGCAGGTGTTCATGGAATACCATTACGGCTATAGAAGGCTCACAAATAAGCTTGGCAAGATGCTTTTCAATGTGAAGTACGGTACGCCGAGGCTATTCAAGAATTCCGCAACAGGTACCAACATGCACATGGGCCTGCTCTTCGCAGAATTCGTTCCAGAGTACAAGGAGATTCTGGTTCCGGAAGATACGAAGCAGTAGATAAACCTTATAAGAGGCAAAGCGATAATTAAATCATGGGGAGCGTGAGAGCGCACTTAAAAGAAAAAGAAGGCATCGAATTCTTAGTAACGCCATCTGACAAGGAAATAGAAGACAAGCTCACCTTAAAAAGCACGGAAAGGAAGGATACAACAGAGAGCAAGGACATCAACGGCTATGCTGATTTTGTAAAAAGGTTATCCGAGAAGGAGCAGCCCCTAACTATTGCTGGAACGGAGGTAAAGTTCGGTGTAATGCAGGTAACCAACATAGCGCAATCGCAAGAAGGAATTATGGCGAACAGTGCGGTGTCTCAGGTTAGCATATTCTACAATGGGGATATAACTGTAGGCAGGGGAGAAACGCAATCATACTTCCAATCCGCAATCGCAAGCCATGAGTACTACAATCTAACCGGAAACTATCCAACAGCAGCCGCACAGGAAATAGAAACAATCCAAAGGATAAGCAAGTTCGAGCTCATAGTAGTTCTAGATCCCTCATCGAAGTCCAAGACACCAAAAGTCCCGCTAGAGCAGGACTTCTACTTGAAGAAGGATATTCGGTCCTGAAAAAGATGTTTTTATGATAAAAAAGAATCCTGCCGATTTAAACATGCGCAGATTGCATCACGCATGCGCCGATGGTGATTTTCAAACAGCACAACACCTATTGAGCGAACTCAAAGTGCCTCCAGATGCAAAGGACGTAAACACAGAGACTCATAGGCAAACTGCCTCAGAAAGGGCTGCAGCAAAGGGACGCGTTGAACTCTTAAAACTTCTAGCCAAGTACGATGCAGATTTTTTTGTTGTGAGCAGAAGTGGAATGACTTTAGAAGCAATCGTGGAAAAACACCTCAGGGAAGGCGATTTCACTACAACCCACGAAGAATATGAAAAATGCCTCTCTTTCATAAAAGAAGTAAAGGGCTTAGTGAAAGAATAACCACAAATATATAGGATGCCCTATATACTTAAATAGTTTTATGCACCATGTATGGTGTAATTGCTACATTAAACACGAGATAGATACAAATGGACGACAAGATAAAAATAAAAGTGATACTCGGAAGCACAAGACCTGGAAGATTCGGTGACAAGCCAGCACACTGGATTCTCGGAGAACTAAAGAAGCTTGACAATGTTGATCCAGAGCTCCTCGACCTAAAGGAGTATCCGATGCCTTTCTTCGACCAACCTATTTCTCCGGCGTACGGTCCAGGCAAATATTCTGATCCTGTAATTCAGAAGTGGTCGGACAAGATAAAGGAGGCTGATGCTTTCATCATCGTAACTCCGGAGTACAACCATAGCTATTCGGCTGTGTTGAAGAACGCTCTTGATTCGGTTTACCATGAGTGGGGCAAGAAATCCGTCGGTTTCGTGAGCTATGGCAGTGTTGGGGGTGCTAGAGCAATAGAGCAACTCAGACAGGTAGTCATAGAGTTGCAGATGGTGCCTATTCGCCACTCAATACACATCCCATGGGATATCTACATGAATGCTGCAAAGGAACCTATCCCTCCAAACCCTGCAGTGTTCGACGCCTTGAGAGTAGGAAGAGCAGGAGACAAGGTTCAGATGTTTTTTGACCAGTTGATCTGGTTTGCAAAGGCACTTAAGAACGCAAGAAAAGCTGATGAGTAGTACCTACAATAATATACGGGCATGACGGGATTTGAACCCGCAACCACTTGGTCCGAAGCCAAGTGCGCTATCCTTTGTCGTCGCAAAATTAGATAATTTTGATTTTCCATGAAAATCCACTAATCGAACCCCCTTATGTTTTCGAACCCCCCGATCTCAATTTGTTACTCTCTTGCAACATATAAATGATTTTCGGGTGCGTTTTTACACATTTTCAAACCCAACTTCTGCAATAATAATACTTTCAAAGAAAGTAAACATTGCATAAGTTGTTTTACTTAGCGCCTATACGCACTACCTCTCCATTCAATTTCAGAAACGTGTACCTCTTTGATGTTCCACATGACCGTATAACTTACCCTAATGTCCCCTATTCGTATCCTGTACGAATCTTCTCTCCCACCAAGTTTCTTTATATCGTACAATTCTGAAGGAATCGGATTTTTACTTAGCACATCAATTACTTCAGCTATCCTTTTCTTATAATGCGATGGCATTCTCCTAGACGATTTCACGGCCCTCGGAGCCACAATTAGCTGAAACATCTCAAAACCAGATTAAGCCTTAGTCAATTCCTTGATAAAATCCTCGCCCTTCATTCCCAACCCGCGCTTTATGTCTCTCTCAGCCTCTTCTATTGCCAAGAGTTCCTTCTTAGTAGCCTTCACTTTAGGCAAAAGTATAGACTTTAGCCTTAGGATCTGCAACTCCATGCTGTCCAATTCGACAAGCACTCTTTTTATTTCCGTGGTCGTAACGGCACCATTCATTTCAATCACTTTACACCAAATATTATGAAATTTCATATTTTTAAGCCTTATGCCCTACTTAAGCCGATTTTCCAACTAAAGCTGGTTTTAGCAACTCAGCTTTAGCAAGCCCTTCTCGACAAGTTTTTCCTAACCTAAATTCTGTCGTCTAGTCTCCTATCATTAATAATCAAAAAGACGAATCCAATTTTCAGCTTAAGAAAGCCTTCGCCACTTCGTGGCTCGGCTTTCGGGTCGCTTTTGCCCCCCCACAAAAGCGATGATTATGGGAACCTTTACTGCTTGGTTTGCCAAGCTTAAGCACGTTGGTGCGGCCCCTCGAGAGCAGGGCGAACGAGCTGGGAAAGGGCATGTTACAAAATCACAAAGAAAGTTGATGGAAACGAAGGCATGGGGAAGCTATTTAAATCAGAAAAACACAATTTTAGTGCATTAGGGCAAGAAACCCTACGACCTTCAGTCGTAGGATGAATTGCCACAACAAACATAACTTTTCCTTACAATTTCCTTTTGGCGGTGAGTGTCGGCCATAAGGCCGACCGGATATTTCGCCGCCGAAGTGAAAACATGAATAGTGGAAACTTTGAATCTAAAAATCATTCGGTAGGGCTCAGCCAATACCATTTGGAGTGGTGTCCAAAGTACAGGTATAATGCGCTGCGCAGTGTGCATGTGAAGGAATTCCTTGTACGAACCTTTACTGAAATTGGAGGTAGATTTGGAATTTTGATACATACAACCGCAATCGGGAACGACCATGTGCATCTATTTGTGTCGATTCCAATAACGATGTCTGTGTGCAAATCGGTGAACCTGCTGAAGGGGACATCTTCACACAGAATATTCGAGGAGTTCCCAGGATTCAAGAAGCGATATCCGAAAGGGCACTTCTGGTCGCGCGGGTACTTTTTCAGAAGCGTCAGCAATATTACCTCTGGAACTGTGAAGAAGTATATCGAAAACCAACAGCATGAAAAACTTCATGAGACAATGGCGGCAAAACAACTGAAACTTGAGGTATTCGCTCTAAACTAGGACGAAACCCACGCCTTTAGGCGTGGGAGGATGTCAT
>JBOGSA010000040.1:0-4084 GCA_050749785.1 Candidatus Micrarchaeales archaeon
GACGAGCTCTTTGATTTATCTTCCGACAAGGCTGAATCTGACAATCTAATTGAGAGCAAGAGAACAATTGCGCATCAGATGCTTTCACACGTAAAGAGTTCCTAAAAATTACTGTTTCTTTTTTGCGGAAAGCACTGCGCTGATTAAAAGCAGTATGACGATTACGTGGATTGCAGTGCAATAGAGGCATATCTTTCCAAGCATGTATTCCGCATACCAGAAGTAGAATAGTGACAGGAATCCTATGATATTCCAGTAGAGCTGAATCTCCTTGTCAAAACGCACAAGAAGCGCAATCATCACTATGAAAAATACAATGCCTAGTGCGGAGCTAGGGATTCCGAAGATGACCGCAAAGCTGCTGCCAAGAACCGTGCCGCAATCTACTATTCCGACTGTTGGGCATATCACGGGCAATGCAGCGAAGTAGTGCGCTATCGTCAGATAAATCGAGATCGCAAGTCCTAGCAGGGAAAGGAGCAGTTGCGCCTTTACAAGATTGTTTATCTTTTGCATCCAAACACTACGCGAAACTCTCTATCCTTTGTATGTAGCTCTGCGCGCATACGCTTGCCGGAGTGTTATTCGTGGCCTGACATATTGCAGCGGTTATCAGGTTAGCTGATCCGAGTATCGACTCAGATATAGTTGAATTCACTTCAGGGAATTGGGATGCCACATTGCTCCAGTTCATATTTGCAAGTATCTGCGGTGAGTATGTAGCGCCGTTTATGAAGCTCTTGTTTGCAAAGTTGATGAATGGTATTCCTCCTCCAGGATTTAGGGCTGAAACTATGTTGTTCTGGCTGTCGTTGAGCTGCTGCAGCACAGGATATCCCTGCATCGTCGGCCCGCTGTAGTTTGCAGCTGCCTGAACATTGGTTGTCATCTCCACAGGAACAAATGAGATGTAGCTGCTCTGGTATGTTGAATTGTAGAATGTGAATGTTGGGGTGCTCGCATCGAAATCAGTAGCGCTGGATGTCATATAGTGTAGGTTGCTAAACGTTCCAAACCTGGAGAGCGCTATTACCATCGGCCATCTCTCTGCCGCGCAGTATGGGCAGTATTCTGCGCCTATGTAAAGAATTTCAGGTTTACCTGTATTTGTAAGCGCAGGCTTGCCATTTATCTTGGTCGGAAAGTTTCCTGCGGCGCCTATTCCAATCTGTGAAAGGACACTGTTTGGAACGTTTAGATTCGATAGAAAGCTAGATCCCACTAGCACATTGTCATATTTTGCCAGGCCACTAGTCGAGCCGCGAGTGCTGTGCCAGATTAATGCTGCCACAACTATAAGTCCTATAACAACAATTATCGCAATGTTCCTCTTATTCATCCAATCAACTTTTTTATCCACTCAAACCTTTTATAGGTTGCGAGTTCCTTGGCTAAATGAAAAGAAAAATAAGAATTAGCTAAGATTCATTTCTATTTGAACCGAATCCGGCACCGGAATCCTCATGACCTGCCTAAGCGCCTGTTCGCTTCCGTCAATCTCAACCATCCACTTGTGGATTCTCATCTCCCAGTGATCAAATGTGTGCGAGCCGTCTGCGTTGTGAGCCTTCCTTGTCGCCACCTTGAGCTTTCTGGTAGGAAGAGGTATAGGGCCTCGGTACTTTACGCCAACAGACTTGGCTATCTCCACTATCTGCCTTGCGATCGAACCTACCGCCTTTGCGTTCCTGCTAATTATCTTGATTCTGGCTACTGGCAACTACTCACATCTGCTTCTTGACTACTTCTAGAACGATTCCTGCGGCTACAGTTTGACCCATGTCCCTGATAGCGAACCTTCCGAGCTGCGGGAAGTCAGTGTATTTCTCGACAACGACCGGCTTTGATGGCTTTATCTTTACGATAGCCACATCTCCGTTCTTTATGAACTCAGGGTTCTTCTTTAGCGTTGTTCCTGTCTTTGGATCCTTCTGCTCGATTATCTCGGTTATCGTTGCTGCAAGCTGAGCAGTGTGTATGTGGAACACTGGCGTGTATCCAGGAGCTATTGCCGTTGGGTGGTTTATCACTACTATCTGGGCAGTGAATTCCTCTGCAACCGTTGGCGGGTTGTTTGACGGCCCTACAACGTCTCCTCTTTTTATGATGCCCTTGTCAACTCCTTTTATGTTGAAACCAACATTGTCTCCAGGCCCTGCCTGAGTGAGCTGTTGATGGTGCATCTCAATGCTTTTCACGTCAGTCTTGACGTTAGAAGGCATTATCACTATGTTGTCTCCAGGCTTCATTATTCCCGTTTCCACTCTTCCTACAGGTACTGTTCCGAATCCTGAGATCGAGTAGACGTCCTGAAGCGGAAGTCTTAGAGGCTTGTCTGTTGGCTTTGGCGGCAATACAAGCTTGTCGAGCGCTTCGAGAAGCGTTGGGCCTGTGTACCATTCCATCTTAGCTGACTTTACCGCAACGTTGTCCCCTTGCAACGCAGAGTAAGGGATGAATACTATCTTTGTTATGTCGTATCCGATTGTCTTAAGCAGCGTGCTTATCTGAACCTTCATGTCCTCGTACTTAACCCTGTCATAATCGATTGCATCGATCTTGTTTATTCCGACGATGAGCTGCTGTATTCCAAGCACCTTTGCAAGGAAAGCGTGTTCCCTTGTCTGCGCCTGAACTCCATCCTTTGCGGACAAAACGAGCACTGCAGCATCAGCCTGTGATGCTCCTGTGATCATGTTCTTGACAAAGTCCTTGTGTCCGGGTGCGTCTATAATTGTGAAGTAATAGTTCTGGCTCTTGAACTCTTTGTGGTTCACGTCGATCGTGATACCCCTTTCTCTTTCCTCCTTGAGAGAGTCCATGACGAAAGCAAACTCGAAAGTAGGCTTGTTGTACTTAGCAGCCTCTTCCTTGAGCTTCTTGAGGTCCTGTTCGCTGACTGCCTTAGTCTCGTAAAGGATCCTTCCTACTGTTGTTGACTTTCCGTGGTCTACGTGTCCTATGAACACAATATTCATGTGCGGTTTTTCTGCCATCTAATTCACCAAATTTTTAACATCTTTAAGCTAAACTGACTAAGAGAAATTTCAGGAATAAGCCCCCAGAAATTAGCTTAATATTATTGCTATCTTACAATATTTAAAGCTTTTGGCTACTTCCCTCGATAGCAAGCAGCCAATGCCTCCTGTCTGTTTCTTTTCCTTAACAAACTCTGTTTATCAATTGTAGTCCCTAACTACGATAACTGCAAGGTCCCTGCCGACCTCCCTGAATAGATTCTTCATGCCCTCAGAAACCTCGCTGTCGAATTCAACTGATGGCTTATTGGCGAATCTCTTAACTTTTACATTTGACATATCTGCAAAACCCATACAACCAATCCTATTCATTTTCCATTATTTATAAAGCTTGACTACCAATTTGTTTTTTGCTACTTTATCCCGATTAGTATACTGTGTCCCTTCACAAGCGAGACGAACTGCGTAATGTTTGATATCCTCTCTCCCATCGTGTGCACACCAAGATTCTGCAGCACGAGCTGATCACTTTTGTCAAGACCGCTTATCAGCAGCTTGCCATTGCGTATCTTTCCGCTGGCGTCAAACATTCCAGCGATGTAGCTCGATGAGAATTCGTTCTTGTATTTGAAGATCCTTGTCTCCTTTTCAACGATCTCGCGTATCTGTTTTGCGAGTTTTGAGTGGTAGAAGTACACATGCTTGACACCTTCTACGTCTTCTATCATTATCTTCTTTGTATCGACACCTAGTTTCAGTGAAATCTCAACGAAGTTTTCAATCACGTTGTCGATCGTAGTGTTGATTCCGACCATGCTCTTTTCAGACTGGCGGCTCTTGCTCACAATGCCTGCAATGTAGCACAGTTCGGGAGTGAGTCTAGTGCTCATAGATATAGTATCTGTCGCAAAACAATTTAAGATAATACACGTGACTATAGATCAGTCCACTGTGTAATATTTTTCAGAGTCTGCCGGACAGAAGGCCTGCCTTGCCCTTTCAAGTCTAAGTCTCCCTGCTTCTTTAGCCTTCCTCTCTTTGTGTAATCCGATAAGCGACTTAATGCCCTCATAGATTCCCTTCCCTGCAGCAGCGCTAAGCGGCAC
>JBOGSA010000041.1:0-4647 GCA_050749785.1 Candidatus Micrarchaeales archaeon
ACCTTGCAGGGAAACTCTTTATTTGAACACTCATCCCAAATGCAGTCTGTTTATGAAAGAATGGAATGATAAATTATTTATATCCAGCGCATCCCCACCGCAAGCAGTGGGGAATTCCAGCATTAAAGCTCACCATAGCGCAATCGGGAACTCTCTATTAAGGCTCCCCCTAAAACTCTCCCTGACCTCTCGCATTTGCAAAATGTTATTGATTTATGAATACAGAAGGATAGGTGCCATCACTGTATCTAACAGTTATATTACCATAAATTTTCCATCTGCCATTCTCGTTAATGGGCTTTGAATTGATGAACCCGATCAATCCTGATAGATACGCATGGTCCATATTGAACGGCATCCTTTTAACAAGCCCTAAGCGCTTCTTTATTTCATCATCGCTTAAGCGTTCGCCTCTGAGCTCTCTGATTTTTATTATTGCAGTTACTTGGTCTAGCTCTTCAGGCTTTTGATATAGCTCCAGCGAGCCTCGTATCACGGAATGCAACCCCGCATGCTTCAACATATGGCACCACATGCACAAAGTTTGGAGATTCTGCTCCGCGTTGTTTCTAGGGTCTCCGTCTATGTGGTCAACGTTCATAAAACTCTGTGCAGTATAGCCACAGTACCTGCATGCTTGACCGTCGCGCTGGAGGATTTTCTGCCTTAGGGCTTTCCAGCCTTCGCTGTCCAGCTCTTTTTTCTGCCTCTCAGACCTCCATTGCTCTGGGGGATCAAAGCTTGGAACCAGAACATCAATTTTTGGTTGCTTCATAAATATACATACAAGCTTAAATTTTAAATTAGTAACTCGGGAGCAGAAGGCAGCTCTTTGGCTCGCCAGCCGTTCACGGCGCTACATAGAAGACCATTTTGTCCTCGATTTGTCGTCGTAAAAAACAGCTTGGGGAGTACGTTCACAGGGCTTTGAGACACGTGTAGAAACGATAGCAAATGATAGTAGATAACATCAATTCCATTTAGTATTTTTGAGATTTTTCTAATTGTATTTTATAAATATGCCGTATTTAATTAGCATATGGCCTATGTGGTATACCTCACAGAAACGTTCTAAAAAGTCTTTGAGAAGAAGCACATCGATAAGAAAGAGTGGCTAACTGCGATAATAGCTCAATTGGAGCAAAACCCACAAATAGGCAAGCCACTAAGAGGTAGGCTTCATGGAACTTGGCAATTAAGAATAGGTCCTTTCAGAGTATGGTATGAGATCAATGATAGGGAAAGAAAAGTTATATTGAAAGCCATCCTGCATAAAAATGAGGCTGTAAGGTATTATTAACCCAGTTTCTTTAAAAAGTCCCTAGCTCTCTTGATCTTGCCTTTTGCAATGTCCTTATTGCTATCGATAAGCTGCTTTACCACTTTCCTGCTTTCGATTGTTTCCAAAGTGGCTTCCAAGCTCTCCAAATCCCTCTTTGGTATGCTTACAAGCCTTTCTTTCTGCTGCATATTACTCACTATTATTGTACATATTCAGATTCTTAATACTTAGCCTCCAGGACTATAAGAAAACAGACTTAAAGACACGTGTAGAGACGATAATAAATGGGTCAGAACAAGACTTAATATATTATTTCTATAATAGAAGGATATGCCAAAGATGGCTCTTGAAAAACACGTATATTTTAAGGAGTTGGCAGCTACTGCCAGTACAATTTTGGGCATCATATTGGCCCTAACATTTACTTTTCCATTGGAATGGTACATTACCTCCCTATTTACGCAGGTTGGATATTCATATTCCGTCAGTTACTTGCTCTATTACGCGATACTTGCATTATACGTGTTATCTGCAATATTATTCAGTTTACTTCTAATTTATCTGGGAATATCATACTTCAGGAAAAAAGTTAATAGGATCTCATTTGCATTTTTCACGTTGATTTCCACGCTTGCACTCCTCGTAATAAATAGGAACATACAGACTTGGTTGGAAGGTGGGAATGGCCTCTATCATCCATATCTTCTATTCTCGTTTGAATGCATCTAAACACCAATTTTGAAATGGGGCAGGAAAGCCCTGCCCAGAAAAGAATTCAATTAACCTGCTGGACAGCGAGCTGCTGCAGCCGCTCGGCTACCTTGCTTTTGATGAAGTCGACGTACTTCTTGAGGTGCTCGTCTTTGAGTGTTTCAGGGTTGTCCATCGCCCATTCAACTGCTGCCGCATACGCCTCCATCTGTTCGTCGCTGCCATCCTCGTCCTTCTTCTCATCGCTCCGCACCTCTGGTATCAAAGTAGACTGACCCATTACAGCACCCTCAGTTGCAGGCATCGGGATTGTAGGAATGGCAATCGTCGCCATTCTTGAGGTCCTTGAGATACTCCTGTGCCTGCATCTTGCTCTCCCGAAAGATGTGCAGCGCGCGCCTTATCAGAGTCGCCTTCTTGTATCCCTCTAAGGCCTTGGACGCAAGCCATGCGGCAAGCGTCTTGTCCAGATAAACAACAACCCTGTATCTATCGTTTCGCATAATACCACCGTGGGCAAGGCTAGCCATGTTTTCAAATTGGCCATAATGAGCGCCAAAGAATAGCAAATAGCCACTTCCCACATTACAAGTAATGGCGGACCTCTTTTTAAGCTGTCCGCGCTATGGCTTTTGCATCAATCCGATAAAATAGAAGGGCGGCTTTCGCCGCCCCAAACTTTGGGTGCGCCAAGAATTATCCCGGCAATATTATTGCGCCGCATAAGTATTTAAGACTTATACTAAAAGCTATAAAAGTATAGTAAAGTATATATTCTTATACTTCGTAACCACCATTACGGAAAAGCGTAGCCAGACGCTATAGAAAATTGGCATGCAACAGCGGGTTGCACAAATTTTGGGTGGTGCCATGAAAAAACTCGGAATAGCATACAGCAGCGAAGCACAGAAATGGCTTGCGAAGTCTCTGGAGAGGATGTTAAGTGAGGCCTTCTTCGATGGAGATGAAGTGGAAGTAGCGCAACGCGTACGGGAAATCGCGCAGGTGGTCGGACCGCTTGTCGACCTTCTTGCAATGAGCAGGGAGTTTGGGCAGGCAATCGGAAAGGAGAAGACCTATGGTGTGCGAGTTGAGGTCGGTAGCAGGGGCGTAAGCAAGCCTTCGGTAACAGGGGTGGAGCGCCTCACTCCCCCACAAAATAAGGGTTTAAATAGCAGGAACGCCCCAATAATTCATGGGGCTGGGCAGTTAAGGTTTTTAAAGCTAGGGCTCGTATCCCTAATAGACGTGGTAGGATGAAAGGCCAAAAACAGCAAATGGAGCAGATATTTCTGGGCACTTCGTATTCCGAGAGGTTCGCCCAGCAACGCAACATTAGGCTGTCTTCTGTGATAAAGACCAGATCCGATGCCCGCTTTATTCCGACCAATCACACCCAGTACGCAAATGAGAGGGCGATAGGGGATATATCTGGGATAATACTTAAATTTGATGAGTTTGCAAAACGCTTTTTTGACAATGCCAAGGAAGATATCGAGGCATTTAAGGCCCTGGATAAAAAAGAGATTTTACAGAGATTCCTCAAAGGCCATGACGACACCGGTAAATTGATACAGGTGTTCGAAACGGTACTATCGGATGGGGAGATAAACCCGATAACATTTGTAAATGCAAGAAGGCACTTTGTGATAGCAAACATATTTGTCAAGAAACTACAGGGAGTAGATTTGGATAAAATAGTCGATGACGGCATCAAACTTGAGGAGAAGGACAGGATAGAATTCGAATTAGGCATGTTTGCCGGGCTGGAACCTTTATTCGTCACGACAATGCTCTCTTCTCTAAAAGAGGACGATTATGAGCTTAATCACGCCTACGGGATACTGGTGGATAGATACTCAAATTTTGTCGCTAGAACCTTCCCTGAAGAGTACATAAAAGCCTCAGGACTGGATAAGCCATCTTATTCCGTGGCCCACTATCATAAATTCTTAGACTATCTTGAGGCGGAGCGGCATGAGCCGATTTTATTATGATACAAGCGTTTTCGCGTATTTTCTTTTCAGGAATGATTGGGAGCATCAATATTCCCCGACCAAACGGGAAGGATACAGCACTGTCCTTTGCGATGAGGAGCTCATATTCGGATTCATGAAGGGCCACTTTGAAGAATGGCGCGAGGACCACACATTTGCTCAGGTGGTCGAGAAACTGTTCTCCGTAAGATCCATCTTCCAACCGCATGACTTGAACGTTGAAAAGGATATAAGGCCGAAATTCATGTATGTCATGGGTTCGCTCGCCCAGAATAATGTAGATGTTGCCGCGGAATGGAGCGCATGGAACAGGGATAAAAGCTGCCAAAACCGCTTGACGGGATGGATTGGCTCCACATCTCAATAGCGGATCTTCTGAAATGCGAAACGATTCTGACTACAGACTCATCCTTCAGGCGCCTGAAGGACTATGGGAGTTTTCTGCCGCTTGATAATGTAAGGAAGGCATTGATCTTCCCTGGAAAGGAGGAAAAACTAGGCAGCGCACCGGAAAGCATTCTGATAAAATAGGCAGGCAGAACTATCCAATACAGTGGGATTTTCGTTTCAAGGTCGTATATGATGTGGAGCTTGTACCCCCTTTTGATCCCTTTCTGCATCTTCTCTTTCAGCATCTCCTGTTCTTTTTTCTTCAGG
>JBOGSA010000042.1:0-27764 GCA_050749785.1 Candidatus Micrarchaeales archaeon
AAGAAGTATATCGAAAACCAACAGCATGAAAAACTTCATGAGACAATGGCGGCAAAACAACTGAAACTTGAGGTATTCGCTCTAAACTAGGACGAAACCCACGCCTTTAGGCGTGGGAGGATGTCATGACTACGAAGTTTACTGAGTATTGCAAAATGAAGCACAATCTAATCAAAAGGCACGACTGGATTAAGTGCCACGTTATGACAGGGATTAAGACCAATATTATAACCGCTGTTGAGGTCAATGAGGCATATTCAAGCGATACTACACAATTCATACCACTTGTAAAAATGACTTCCGAAAATGGCTTTAATATAGAGGAAGTGAGTGCCGATTTGGCTTATAGCACACACGCCAATCTTGACGCTGTGAAAGAGATAGGAGCTTTGCCTTTCATTCCTTTCAAGAGCAACGCTGTCACAGGTGCAAACAAGCCAAGAATGTGGAAAAAGATGTTCCACTACTTTATGCTGAATAGAGATGAATTTATGCAACACTATCACAAGAGGAGTAATGTGGAAAGCACCTTTTTTATGATAAAGGCAAAGTTTAACGACTTTCTAAGAAGTAAAACTTATACAGCACAGATTAATGAGTTGTTACTCAAGGTTTTGTGCCATAATATCGTAGTTATTCAAAATGAAACAATGTTAACTAAATCATTAGATATTTTTTAACTTCATCATAGAACTCCGTTAATTGAGTAATTGAAATTTTGGTCTGAGACGATATCGTACCTTTATTTGAAATTGTAATACTTACTTCTTTTCTATCAATTTCTACAGCTATATCGATTGCAGTGATATCATCAGGTAAATTTGTCCCTCTAATATTATATCCAAATCGGCCTTCTTTTGTTATATGCAATTCATGCCCAGCAGACCATATCCCCCAGATACGATAATTTGTTTGAGTGATAAATTTTTTAAGATCAAATTTTTTGGGGGTCATCTTGATATGATTTTTACTCCTTTTGATAAACAATTTCATATTTTCAGAACTACAATTTAATATCATTTCTGAATTTTCGGAGTCATATTTTCCATTAAAATCAAATATAGATTGCCACCCTTTAATGTAATCTTGAAATACGGTCTGATGTTCTAAATTCTCATATAAAATCCTAATTGGACTTTCCTGTGTTTCTCCTTCCTGCCTAATTTTAAATTTGTATCCTTTTCGATTAGCTTCCAAAACTGTTATTGTAGTTTTAGGAACAGTCATAATCTCTCTACTATAATCCTGAATAGCTGATTGACTATTAGGATAGGTTACTACTTGATCTTTTTCAAATGAATTTATTTCTGTAACATCCATTAAACTTATTACGGCCACAGAGAATAAAGAACTCGTAAATTTAAAAGGCTATTAGTCGTCCAAATACTGATTTTAATTGGCTAATATTATCATGAGTTGCAGTAATTACACCTAAAGTTAATCTTAATTCTAAATCTAATTTTTTATCTTTCATTTCCAAAGTATAATCTTCTATTTTGAAATGTCTTGGGAGATGAAATTGGGCTAAATCTTGGTAATAAGGCAGTTTTGCTTTAAATTCTACCTTTAACAAAGTAAAATTTAGCTCTTTAGATATCTTATCTATTATGTCACAGGTAGAATCGAATTCTCCTCCAACTTCTCTTAGAGGTACTCCCATATCCGAAGTTTCAATTATTAATGTATCATCGACGTTAAAAAGAAATGTTAGATACAAAGAGCCATTAGAATAAATAATTTTTTTACTAATTGATGAAAAATCAGATTCAACTTTCCATTTTGGGCTGTTTTTATAAAAGTTATCTTTTATTTTTAAAATTAGATCCTCCGTAGAAATAACAGGGACATTGAAAAGGAATGAGACTTTTAAGTTAGTAGTTGAATTTTTCAAAAAATGATATGACTTTTTAAAAAAAGAGGTAATTTTTACTATTCTTTCGAGAATAATACCTAATATTGCACCGCTTACCGTCGTAATTATCCCTAAAACGACTGGATCCATTTTAATCAGATATTGATAACTGATTAAACTTAAAAACCCATTCTGTGTTAAAAACCCTAAAAATGTGTTAAAAATCACTTATTTACACCCTTTTCGACACAAGCCCCTACATGTTCGTTTACATTGAGAAACCTTGCCAACTTCGTCTATTAACAGGGCATACCTCGTCATTCTTAAATGTGATCCTTCAAATCCTGTTTCATGGCGATGAGACAGCCCATAGGCAAGGCCAAGCAAAACGGCAATATTGGCGCGCTAGATAAAAGCGCGATGATAGAGATAAGCAGCGGCTCTATCGAGAGATACGAGCTAGATGTAGAGCACCACACAAAGAAGATCAAGGCGGTGCTCAGGACCCCGCTGCCAAAGGATCTCCACTACGGCTTTATGCCAAACACGATAGCAAACGACAAGGACCAGCTTGACGTCATTGTGCTTAGCGCAGGGCGAATATCTGCCGGCGATGAGCTCAACATAAGGCCAATTGGCATTCTCTATACCAAGGACGAGAAGGGCCTAGACGACAAGCTAATAACAGTAGATCTGGGCGATAACTTCTATTCAAAATTCTCCAGCATAGAGCTCTTGCCACAGGGAATGCGAGGCGTGATATTCAACTATGTAAAGGACATCAAGCAAGAATCAAATCCCAAGGACGGCTGGATTCGCATAGAGTCCTTCGGAAACATGCAGGCTGCGATTAGGTCGATTCAGGAAGCAGAGCTTCTTTTCATGATGCTAAAGCGCGAATAAAGATAAGGGCGGCTTTCGCCGCCCCCGTATCTGGGTGTTCGCCGATTTCTCAGCGCAGAAGATGATAAAATCTTGGTCATATATAAAGCATATAGAAAAAAAACTAGTTTTTTTTCGACACATTTTTATACCAGTGCAGCAAACCTAAGATTACAGATTAAGCGTAGCCAAACGCTATAGAAAAGCGGCAGGCAACAACAGGTTGTCCGTATTTTGGGTGGTGCCATGAGCCTTAGCGTAAAGTACAGTAGGAACACTGAGAAGAAACTGCAAGCGGTTTTGCGCAAGATGATGTCCGAGGCTCTCTTGAGCGAACCGAAAGAGCACGCAACAGGAAGAGTAGCAGATATGGTCGGGGAAGTAGTGCAGCTGTTGGCATTGTGCCATGACATGCGCTCTGCTGGAAAGCAGGGAAGGTATGACATGCACGTGTACATCAATAGCGACAAAGTTGAGTGGCAGTATTTTCAGGTGGACAGATAAGTAGCAGGGCGTTCTCGGCGCCCACTTTATGCTTAATTGGTGAATCAATGGAATTAACAATAGAACATGTGATTGGGGCTAACAAAGCTGTGCAGGAGGTTTCTGCAGATGCAGACACATTGCGCAACAAGGATAAACTGGAGCAAATTGTAAAAAGAATAAATCATATGCTGGAAAGAAAAGAAGACAGCATAAGTATACTTGCCTACATATTACACTCAATTCCAACAGAACAACCATTCAGCAATGGGAATCATAGGACAGCCACATACTTATTCTACGAATATTGCTATCACTTTAAGATGCAGTATTTGGGGGAGGCACTTTTCAACAAAAGATGAATCTTTCCTGCGTTTCCTAGAATTCCTAACCCTATCTGACTTAGAGCGTGAACTCAGGCGGATTTCACTCGAGCGCCTTAAGTAGATCAGAGTGCCTTCTAATGAACCTCTTCATCAGTGTAACGGTTCTTTTTGACAAATTGTACTTTTCAATTATCTCCTTTGTGAGTTTCATATCCTTCAAAGTTATTGAGTATTTTCAGCTATAAATAGATTACGCACCAATTTCTTTTTAAGTGATGGTTTGAAAGATTCATTACAGAATATAGTTGATCGAGTAATCTCAGAACGCAAGCAACTACTTGAAGAATTGGCCAACGAATCTTATGCACAGAAATTAAGAGAAGAAAAAACCAGCAATGCCAAAATTGGCAGGCACATCTCAGTTTCCGGCACTATCGACAAGACCGTAGATCTTGCAAGGGCAACAGAATGCAACTCGATGCAGATATTTGCGAGCAATCCTATGCAGTGGCAGGTAAAGAAACTCACAGACGAAGAGGCCGAGAGCTTCAAGAAGAAGTGCAAGGAGCTTTCTGTGGATCCAGTCGTTGTTCACATGCCCTATCTTCCAAACCTTGCGTCTCCGAACAAGGAGATATATAGAAAATCAACCGAAACGCTGCTTGCTAACATGGAGAGGTGCAACCAGCTTGCGATAAAGTACCTAGTGGTACATCTTGGCAGCACAATGGGAGAGTCAAGGGACGCAGCGCTTGGAAGAATTGCAGATGCCATAAATTCAACGATTGACATTCTTGACGGAATGCTCCTGCTTGAAGATCAGGCGGGACAGAAGAACACCGTGGGATCTAAGATAGAGGAGCTAGTAGAATTGCATGACGCGATAGCGCACAAGAAGGTAGGTTATTGCATTGACACATGCCACGCATTTGCTGTCGGATACAACCTAAGGGATGAAGCGGTAGTTGACGAGATGGACAGGGTAATGGGCTGGGAGAAGGTGCATGTGATCCACGCCAACGACTCAAAGTTCGAGATAGGTATGCACAAGGACAGGCATGAGAACATAGGGAAAGGATACATAGGAAAGGAGGGATTCAGGCGATTTTTGAATCACAAGAAGATCAGGGGCAAGCCGATAATAATGGAGACTCCAACAGACAGAAAGAGCCCAGACATAAACGAGATAGAGCTTGTAAGGAGCCTAATCGCATAATCAATTTTTCAGGTAATATCATGATATTCCTAAACGACACCAGATTCAAAATTGGAAAAATAGAAAAGACTCTTTCATTGCCGCGTTTCTTTTTCAACGACTACGTTAAGTGGCATTGGAAGAAAAACTACTTCACAGGGTTTTATTTGAATATTTTCAGCAGGAGAAATCCACACATCGCAATAGTGGGCGAGAGCGGGAGCGGAAAGTCGAATCTTTGCAAGCTTCTATTAAAAGTTATGTGCAAGGAGAAGATTGCCTTCATGCTCCTCGATCCGCACAATGAATATGTCGAGAGCGCAAGGGAGCTTGACGCAGAGGTCTACGATGCCGCTTTCTCTGGAATAAACATCTTCGACCTCGAGGGCCTCACGCAGAGGGAGAGGACAAGCGAGATAACATCGATGTTCAAGAGGATCTTTCGGCTTGGGGACGTGCAGAGTTTCACTCTCTACAAATGCATAGCCTATACGTACAAAATCGCGGAATCAAAGGGCAGAGTGCCAAACATACACGACCTTATCTTTACCATAAAGGTTTTCATGCGCCATGCGAGCGCTGGCGAGAAAAGAATGCTCGAGGCAATCGAGAAGAGGCTAATGCTCATAGACAGTGGCGCATTCATGAAAAGCATCAGCCTCTCAAATATCATAGAAGGGCGCAGCATCTTTGCGCTTTCAAGCCTGCATACCAGCGAGGCGCAGTCGGTCTACATCGAAGGGTTTCTCAAGAAGCTCTACACGAGCATGCTCTCGATGGAGAAGAGCGGCAGGGTGAGGCTGTACATTGTGATTGACGAGGCGGAGAAACTGGGAGATTCCTCAATCATCTCAAGACTGGTGGCAGAAGGAAGAAAATATGGGATAGGAGTTATCGGAATATCTCAGAGGGCAAAGGTACTAGATCGCGAACTAAGGGGCAATGCATCCCTGCTCATCTCCTTCTCGCAGCATGAGCCCGAGGAATCAAACTACATAGCAAATTACATTGCAGGAGGCAACGAACTCAACAGGTACATAGAGGTAAAGAAGGCGATAAGGAATCTAAAGAAGGGAGCTGCGATAGTCCTTGATTCAAATCGCCACAACCCGATGCTCGTCTCATTCAACCTTTTCAAGGAGGAACAGAGGGATCCTACGCATGCGATGCTGATGCTCGCGCGCAACGGGATAAGCAAGCTTGATATGTACGCAAAACTCAAAAGAAGGGGCTATACTATCGATGCGATGAACCATGCAATTACAAAACTTTTATCCGCAAAAAGCGTCAAGTCGCATACGATACAGGCCGGCGAATACGCAGGGACTTGGTACATAACATTTCCAAGAAACAGCGCAGAGCACGACATAAACGTCTGCCTAATAAGCAAGCACCTTGCGGTATGCGGACGCAGGAACGTGATATACAACAACTCCTATGGTCCAGATGTCATCGCTTTTGTCGGCACAAAGAAGATCGCCGTGGAATACGAAACCGGCATGAATGATTTTGCGCAGGCAAAGAAAATGATTGAGGGTCGCAAAAGCAAATTCTCCGAAGTTATTGTTGTGGCAAATGAGTCATGTCATGAAAGATACAAGGAGATAGGAGGAATAACGCTGCTAAAGCCCTATGAATTCTTCAGCTCCGCAAATCTACCTGCGGTTCATCCTGAAGACAACGGTTATGCTTCTGGTGACGCCAGTCCTGCCGACAAAATAGCTTGAGTTCTGTGCGCTTCCAGAACTTGCAGCTGCCAGAGGGCCATAGAAGATCGGGCTGCTTTGTGTTGTTGTTATATTGATGATAGATACTGTGTACTTGCTTCCCGCAAGCGCCTGTGCCTGAGCGGTTGCATTGACAACCGCGTTCGAGAGCGAATTGTTGAGAAGCCTTGAGTACTGCATTGCAGAAAGCTGCTGGTTTACTCCCTGCACGTTTACATTTGGTATTGCCGCAAGAGCCGCTATGGCTCCTGATACGTTGAGTATGTTTGGTATGGTCGCAACTATTGACTGCGCAGCCTCGTATCCTGTCCTGTTAAGGCACGGTCCACTGACGACCACGCCTGATGCTCCTGTGCATACCAGTATTCTGGTCTGGAAGACATTGTAAGATTGTGTCTGTATGAGAGATGAGTTTCCGTTAAGATATGGGGCAAGCGCGTTGTCGACTGAATTCACAGTTGAAACAAGCCCTGAATTAGCAAGAGCTGCAGTGTCACCTGTGCTGTTTGCAAAGATATACATCAAAGCTTGATCAGAAAAGCCGTAGGCGGTGCCTGTAGCTGTCACTGTTATTGTTTGCGCGCCGCCGAATCCATGACATCCTAAGATGAGAAGAACAATTACCGAAGCAATCGCAACTATAGAGAGAACTATTGCCGCGTTGTTGCCTGCGTCACTTTTTGCCATTTAATCATACCGATAATTCCTTACTTCTATTTAAGCTTTGCCAGATACGGAGCGACTTTTTCACAGCCTGTTCGGAAGCAAGAAGAACCTCGACTTCTTCATCAGCACAGCGCCCTCCCCTGTATACAACTGCTTTCTGTAGTGGCGCATCTGGATCTCAAGCTGCTCCTCTTTCTTATAGTGCCTAAGTCTCTTGTTGTAATGCGACGCAAAATAGTTCCACGCCCCCAAGCTGAAGACGAAGCCCTTCTCTGTCGGCATCACCATATCGGTGTCCTCCTTGCTTGCAACGACCCTCATCGCCCAGTCGCCAAAGCCCCGCATAGCTTCCACAAACTTCGCTCTATTCTCCCCATGCAACCCACTCACCCAATACATCTGGCGCACGTACTTTTCTTAAAGCTGCTCTTCAAGATAGCCAATCGTCTAAGTGCAATGCTTGTACGCAAGCACTAAATACTTTGTAAGAAAATGCTTAGCATGGATAAGTTGCGTGCAAGACCTCTGGTAAAGCAAAAGGAATGGATGGTATTGCAGGGGTATAAAGAGCCCGATAAAGAAAAGAAGCACGGCCGGGAATTCGAGTTTCAGTTCCTGTGCAGGGGCGATGAGGCATGCAAGCGCATCAGGTTCCGCCAGGAGACAGGCATTTTTGTCAAGCCGTCAATAAGGATGCCAGCTATTGTCACGAATGTTCTTGGCACACCATCATATTCAAGTCTCATCAAGAGCCCCTACAAGGATATCAAAAAACCGAATAGCTTTGTGACATGTGGCCACGAAGTCCCGCTGCCGATAGTATATGATGCGATGAGCGACAAGGTGCACTCTTTGGAGATCCAATGTTTCAGCTGTGGAACCACCCTGACGCTTGTCAATGGAGACATGGAGTTCAAGGTGAGCATGCCTGGCAGCAAGGAAATGGTGTCTAAAAACTTCGAGGTCCTGGCCATAGTTGACTTTGAGCACTACGATGATTACCCCAAGGACAAGGGAAGATTAAAGCTAATCATCGAGGATAAAGGGGAGCTCAGCAAGAGAGTATAATGTGATTAAATGGTTCAAGCATCTCCAGCGCAGCTTTTCGATTCAGCATTCACCGGAGATGCTGATGCAATAAAAGAACTAATAGAAAATGGATTGGATGTAAACACTTTAGATGAGGAGCAAAACAACGCTCTCATGTTTGCATCATACAGCGACAGGACAGAAATAATAGAATACCTAATTTCAAAGGGCATAGATGTAAACAATGTCAACAAACAAGGCTATACCGCAGTCATGCAGGCAGCAGAGAACGGAAGGCTCGATGTTGTGCGTCTCCTTGCAGAGCATGGAGCAAGCCTGAACATAAAGGAAGCTAACGGCTATACAGCAATGAAGCTCGCATGCGACAGGGGTCATTTTCTGATAGTAAAGTACCTCTTTGAGCATGGCGGCGATGTGAATGCCCCTGACAACAACGGCAACACGATTTTCATGTATGCGGTTTCTGGCAGCGACCTAGATATTGTGCGCTACATCGCTTCACGATGCCACGACATAAACGAGAGGAATAAGTTCGGTCATAATGCGCTCATGTTCGCAGCTGAGAACAGCAACCTTAGGGTTGTCACCTACCTAGTTGCGGATAAGAGCTTCAATGTAAATGCGCACAATGATTTTGGGAGGACGCCGCTTATGATTGCAGCGGAGAAAGGAAAGACAGACATTGTCATCTACCTCGTAGAACATGGGGCTGATGTGAACCTAAAGGACAAGAAAGAGATGAGCGCATTTGATTATGCAAAGAAGGGCAAGTACAACGCTATAATGGATTTCCTAAGAACCCACTAACAGCTATTGGCTCTGGTTTGATTCAAAGACCTTCCTATACGCATCTACGGTCCCTATATCTATCCAAATTCCCTTACACTTCACCCCATGGGTTTCAGTTTTTTTCACCAGCCACTTTATGAAATATCCCATGGAGTCAGGATTGTTCTCGCCGTTTATGTATTCCTGGAAAAGTTTATCCGAGCCCTTTGGGAAAGCGTATATCCCGGTGCTTAGCAGATTTGTTTTCGGAGTTGTTGGCTTCTCCTCAAGCTCAACTATCCTATCTCCCTCCAAACTAACCACTCCGGATCTAGTAAGTAAATCCATAGAATCTGTTTCATACAGTCCAATTGCAGCATTGCCTGTCTCCTTGAGCCTGCTTATTATCGCTCCGAGCCCAAAGTCGAAATAGTTGTCGCCGAATATGACCATGAAGTCCGATTCCACCCTAGCACTCTTGAGCACGAACTCCACGCCCTTTATGCTGCCGAGTTTCTCGCCGTTGTGCAGTGTTGGTTCTACAAGAAGTTCAAGCCTCTTTGAAAATCCAGATGATGTCTTGGAGTTTATGTAGTATTCGAACTGATCAGCGAACTTCTGATTCGTATCTATTATTATCCTTGCAACATCCTTGTAGCTCTTGAGATCCTCTAGGATGTGATCTATCATCGGCCGTCCTTTCACCGGAAGAAGCGCCTTGGGAATAAAAGAGCCTATCGGCTCCATCCTTGTTCCGAAGCCTCCGCATAGCAATATTACATCCATAGAAACTGCCGATAATCATGGCACGCGCAATTATAAATCCTTTCGCAACTAATTATCCTCATGAAAGCAATTGGCATAGGAATAATAGCGATACTGGCCATTTTGGTACTCGGTGGAGCAGCAGCAACAGTCTATTACATAGGCGCAACAAGCACTCCAGCCGCACTACCAAACCTATCCGCGAGTCCATCTGCTCAAGCGGCAATGAACACCCAGCTCTACAAAACACTCTCATCACAAAAGCTTGTCAACATAGTAAGCATAACGCAAAACCAATCCGGCATTCCAACAATGCTTCTATACAACATCAGCTATTTAGGAAAAGTGGGACTCACATCTGATGTTGGAGGGGTGCAGATACCGATAAGCGTGCCTGTATCAGTCACAAACTTAAAATATCTCAACGATTCCAAGCTTGCTCTCTTACTTGTAAATATACCGGTAATAGGTGGATTCAATGCATCGATTGTAGACTTGGCAGGTTCGGTCTATGCGTGCACCCCACAAAGCATCTTCGCAAAGAATGCTACATACATTTGCTATGTGCAGCAGCCTACAAACATGTCAACACTAAACCTCTACTACTTCGCAACAGGCCTAAACCTAACTGTGACCAATGTGTATCCGAGTGCATTCAATAATGATTCATGCATCTTCCTCAACTCAACATTCACAATACCGCTGAATAGCGTGCAGGGCTTCCTTAACCGGCTCTCATTCCTTAACGGTGTAACAAATGTTACCTCCATAACTAGCATCAGCGGGATTCTGCAGACGTGCGTCTCAACAGATAGCAACCTACCCGACACTCTTGATATGAATCTTTATCTATACCACAACAATACCTTTACAACCGCAAGCCTTGAACTTAGCCAGACAGGCAGCAGTAGCATAGTTTCAGATGCGGCGATAAAGAATCTTCCAGGGTCTATATCACCATAGTGAGTGCACATGAACAGCGATGTAAAAGAAGTTGATCTTGACGAGGCAAAGCGCATAGTGGACTCCACAGGTAAGAAGTTCGTTTGGATAGGCGGAGAGACGCGCGTGCCTGTGCCTGAGATACTTGATGTTAGCGACACGCAGGTGCTTGCAATCCCGGGCGATGAGATAAGGCACTTTGACAGCGATAGATTGAAGATACTCAAAGATTGTGTGATCGTGTGTCCGCACGGAAGGACATCACTTATGATCGCAAAATATCTAAAGGGAAAGAATATCGATGCTTACAGTCTTAAGGGCGGGATTGCAGGAATTATAGGAGAGAATTATTAGTGATAAAATGTTTCTAAGCGACAAAGACATAAAAGAACTGATTCAGCGAAAAGAGGATCCGCTTGCTATCAAGCCGTACAACGAGGCAAGGCTGACTCCCAACGGCTACGATATGTCGATTGAGGTGATCGATGCCGAAGGCAAGACGATTGCAACATCCACATATGAGATAAAGCCGAACGAGCTGATCAGAGTCAAGACGGTCGAGACAATAGAGACTCCGAACGGCCACATGGGCATCATGCTTCTGCGCAGCAGGTACACAAGGCAGGGCCTTCTTGGGCTTTTTGCGGTAATAGACAGCGGATTCAAGGGAGTGATCAAGGCATCGATAAAGAACCTGAGCAGCGAGACAATACCAATCAAGCTTGACGATGGTGTAATCCACCTTATACTTGCAACAATGTCCTCGGGCTCTGAGGTGCCGTATGGAACTTCAGCCGAAAAGCACCACTGGCAGAACCAGAAATAGAATTTATTTCTTCACAGTCTCATTGAACATCTTGGCAAACATCTCGTAGGCACCTTTCTCCACAATTGCCATCTCTCTGTTTCCTAGCGCCTGTTCATTCCTTGCATATATCACTACATCTATGCAATCAGCCATCTTCACAATTCTTGCCTCAACGCTATTCTTTCCCTTCTCCTCTCTATAGAGGTCGTAGTACATCTTTGTGAGTTTCTTGTTGCCCAATCTCTTATAGAGATCCTGGATAACATAGTCTCCTAATTTGTCAAGGCTCTTGCGCAATTCCTTGGATATCTTGCCGTGGCTGTACTTCGCATCGAAATTCACATCACCTGATACGACCTCATCGTTATCATGGGTCACAGCAATCCTAAGAACGCGTTCGGTGTTGTTTTTCACACCAAGCTCATTCAAGTGGTCGGAGAGCACCATTGCAATCAGTGTCACAGCACCCTCGTGCTCCATGACGTTTTGTTGTCTGATTATCTGCTTTGTGTTGTATCTTTGGATCGAATTGGTGCGCTGTATCGTGTGCTCTAGGAAGTTGTTGATTATGCTGTCAAATGAAGTTCTCATAGCTATAGATTAGAAAAGAGGATTTTTGTAGTTATCCTTGCCCAGAGGTCGCCAAAGCTAACATATGATTAACCAAAGTTACAATAAAATATAACCTAGGTAATCTAATAGGAAGATTTTTATATCTTATATGACCACAGTTATAATAAAATATAACTTTGGTGATTATATTAAATTGCCGCTCTCAAACAGACTAAGGAAAAGATCTCAGCGAGATATTGCGCTCTTAGAGGATGTATTGGTTAGGATAATTTATGAAATTGACAACACAGTTGAAATACACGGAGGTACGGCAATCTGGCGGTGTTTTGGCGGGAGAAGGTTTTCAAAGGACATTGACGTGTATCTAGAATCGCAGGAGAAGCTAGAGGAGCTCAAAGCAAGGATAGGAATTACTGCTGAAAAATATGGGGCAAAATTATCTAAATTCAAAGACACTGGAAATCTGATCTTTGCCGAGCTTTTGCTTGATGACATACATTCGGAGATAGATATAAATTACAAGAGCTATTACAAAAATCCCGTGATCAAGAATTATGAGACCCTTGACGGCACCATCTATGAAGTCCTCATACCCCCACCAGAAGCCTTATTGGCGGAGAAGATTGAGGCATACAACGACCGCAAGTCAATAACGGATCTCTATGATATTCGCATTCTGGCAGACTTTGTGCGGGTTGATGAGGTAAGTAAGCAATTGAAGACGTTCCTGTTAAACATAAAGAATCCTGGCAAGGAAGAGGAAGATAGGCTCAAGAACCTTATTTACGAGGGGCCACTTCCCACATTTAAGACGCTTGTTGAGTACATAAAGAGCAAGATTTCATGACCAAATACATAGACGCAATCAGGAAAGAATTCAATAACTCGGACTTTCCTGTTTTCACACTCACCGATATGAAAGTTCTGCTTAGTGGAAAGCACATCAGCCCAGCATACCTAAAAATGCTCGTGAACCACATGCTGAAAAGCAGGACGATAAGAAGGATAAGCCGCGGGGTGTACACCTTCCACAACGATATCGCTGTTGTAGGCTTTGCGTATAGGCCATTTTATTATGGGCTAGAGGACGCCTTGTCGTATAGGAATCTGTGGACACAAGCAACGAATCCCGTAGTAGTGACCCCCAATGGCGTCAGGGAGGGAATTAGGAAATTCGGCGGCGGGAATTACATGGTAAAAAGAGTAAAGCCGAAACTCTTTTTTGGTTTTAATTTTATAAGGTATTATGATTTTTGGATTCCAGTCTCAGATTTCGAAAAGACGCTAATAGACCTCATTTACTACAAGCATGGCATTAGAAAAGAGGCACTAAAGCCACTTGCGCAAGCCATAGACAAAGCCAGATTAGACGAATATCTCAAACAATACAGCAACGCCTTCAAGAAAAAGGTATATGCGCAACTCGAAAAAGGTAAAGATGGCTAGCCAAGGCTACAAAACAAAAAATGTGAGAAGTGAGCTTGTGTGTTAGGATTTAGTAGCGGTGCTTTGCTGGTCGATTAGCATTTTAAGTGATCTTATTCGCCTCTAAATACTTCCTGAAAAACCATTCAACAAATATCCGCTCACTGTCCACAGTATTGGATCTTTTTAGCGCTGTGTAGTATCCAAATCTGTCAGTATATTTCACATCAATCATTGGATATCCAAATCTGTTCAACACGAAATTCATCATAAGTCTAGATACTCTTCCATTGCCATCGCCAAAAGGATGTATTGTCACAAATTTTAGGTGCACGAGTGCGGCTAGTCTGACTGGATGCATTTCATCTTCTACCCTATGATACCAACTAAAGAAATCCTCAAGCAAATCATCAAGCCTTTCGGCTTTCGGAGGTACAAAATCTGTCCTATTTATCAGAACTGGATATTTGCGGATTTTTCCTGCCAAATCACCCTTTGTTTCGCTAAATAGATTCCTATGCCAGTTTACAACAGTGTCAAGAGATAGATCATTTTTTTCCTTCAAGATTGCATAAAAAACTTCCCTGTGACGTTCAGCTTCTTTTATATCGTAGAGGCCCGCATTCTCAGGGGTCTTTTTATCGATAAGCAACTTTACGGTGTCGGGATAGCTAAGTTTTGATCCCTCGATTCTCTGCGTATCATAAGTGAACCTTACCATGAATGCTTCAAGATTATTTTCCCTTACGCTTTGCGGTGTCTTGGCTAAAGTTTTTCTGTAGCACATCTTTATTTTATCAAATTCTTTGTACCATTTTTCATTATACAAATCCTCAATCAACTGTTCCTTCAATTTTGCGAGATTGCTCGGAAGTTTTTTTCCTAAATATTTCCTTTTTTTGTAGAATCTATTTCCTTCTCTGATGCTGTGCTCTAAGTAATAGTAAGTGGTACCTGCACGTTTAATCGTCTTGATATACACAAGATAGTTATGTGTCCACAAATATAAATAATCTTCTATTTTTCATTAAATGTGGTCACACAAAACGTTGATGCATGCGGCTCAGCTAGAGGTTGTTAAATAAAAAAATGTGAGAAGTGAGCTTGTGTGTTAGGATTTAGTAGCGGTGCGCTCGCAAATCGCCGAAGCTTTTTGCTTACACGCCCGCCCTATCAAAGTCGTGTAATACGACCACCCTAAGTCTCTCGTTTCGGGTGCGGCTTCGACCTTAGATGCTTTCAGGTCTTATCCGCTTAGCGCGTGGCTACCCGGCAATGCTTTTCAACAACCGGTAAACTAGAGGCGCCGAAGTTTCGTTCCTCTCGTACTAAAAACTTCTTGCCCTCTGAGACTAACACCCTCAGTAGATATTACCGTACTGTCTCGCGACGTACTGAACTCAGCTCATGTAGATCTTTAATGGACGAGCAGTCCAGCCCTTGGCGGCTCCTGCACCGCCAGGATGATCTAAGCCCATATCGATGTATCAAACGGCTGGGTCGATGTGAACTCTCACCAGCCACGAACCGGTTACCTCCAGAGTAACTTATCTGACAGCATGGACTCCCATTAAAGGAGTACCAAAGTTCGTTAAACCCCTATTTCTAGTCTGCTTATTACGCTTTTCAATAAACAGTCAGCCCTGCATTTGCTTTTATGCTTAACAGCTGGTTTCCAACCAGCTTAAGCAGAGCATTGGTCACTTTCGTTTCCTTATCGAAAGCAACCGCCCAGTCTAACTATCCGCCTGCTGCTGTTCCCCTTTCGAGGTAAGTTGCGCGGCAAGCACAGAGTGGTGTTACAGGATCGCTCCACCTAGGCCGGAGCCTAGGCTTCGATGCTCCCACTTACGCTGTGCAGCACTCGCAGCACAACAACAACAGGTTATAGTCAAGCTTCATGGAGACTTCATTTCCCACTGAGGGAACGTGGCATATTCACCACGCAGTGAGTTCACGGGATCCAAGATTGGGACAGTGGGACAGTCGTTACGCCCTTCATGCAAGTCACCTATTAAGTGACGAGGTATTACGCTACCTAAAGAGAGTCAGAGTTACTCCCGCTCTTTGCTAGCGCTTTGTCCGGTTGAAACCGGGTTTCGCGTACTAGCGGTGAGCAGGCGTCACCCGCTGTACTAAGCCTTACGGCTTTGCGGCGAGTTGTGTTTTTGATAAACAGTCGCTGTCCCCTAGTTAATGCTATCTGCTTCTACTAGATGCAGACATGGCTTCTTGAAAACTTACGCCACTAGTTTGCCGATTTCCCTAACCTTGGTTCTTCCCACACCCCTTGGCCTTTTCAGCCAGCAGCACCTGTACTGGTTCTAGGTACGGATTAAAACGATCGTTGTTGTTTCCCTTTTCACGGGCTCAGGAATTCAGGTATTATGGTTCATTTAGCTGCTTCTCCTCATAATGAGACTCCGCAGCCATTTGCACCTCTTTTCAACCCTATCCCCAAGCGTCAGAAAACAACCTTGTGTTGCCACGCCTACGTCTTAAGCTCCAGAATATTAACTGGATACCCTGTTGTACACGAGTAATTAGCTGTGTACTTAGGACCGGCTAACTCCCCGCTGACAATCATTGCGAGGAAAACCTTGTGCTTCCGGGGTAATTGATTCTCACAATTATATGCTATTACTTACACCAGGATTTTCTCTACTATGCAGTCCACAGGATCGCAAGACCCTGCTTCTAGCCGCATAGAATGCCCTCTTACCACTATATCTCAAGTCTAAGGTCTCGGTACATGATTTAGCCCCGTCCATTTTCGGAGAGAACTCTCTCAATCGGTACGCTATTACGCGTTTTTTAAAGGGTGGCTGCTTCTGAGCCTACCTCCCGACTGTCTACGAGAATTCCCTCGTTCGATACACTTAATCACGATTTAGGGACCTTAACCTTAGTCACCGACTTTACGGTCTCGTCGCACTAGCTTACCCAATGCGGCCGACTCCCGGGGTCTACGCAGCATATGCATTCGGAGTTTGACGGGAGGGAAGAGCCTTTCGACTCCGCGCCCTCTAATCGGTCGCTCTACCGCATATGCAAGCTCGCCCGGAGCTATCCTAAAGATACTTCAGAGGGGACCCGCTATTGCCATGTTCGAGTGGTCTATCGCCCCTACCCGCAGCTCGCCCAACAGGACATGCCATGACAGGTTGCGGACCTCCAGGGGCCATCAAGCCCCCTTCGTCCTAGCCGCGCGTAGATCACAATGGCTTCGGGTCGTATAGTAGTGACTTAGGCACTTTCGCGCCCTGCGCCTCCTTGCGTGCGCGCACTCGCTTTCACTTCGCAGTAAAACTGCTTGCCACTCCAATACACTCCCTGGCTCTTGCTTCAAGAAGAAGGACAGAACACTGGTACCTCGTGTCGCTAGTCCCTTTCGAAATTTCGCTTCCACAAGGGATAACCCTTTGGTGCCCTGTCTTCTTGTAACCACCTAGTTTCAGATCTTTTCGCTCCCACGCGTGTGGGTGCTTTTCAGCTTTCGTTCGCACTACTTGTTCGCTATCGGTCTCTGGTCAATATTTAGGGTTGGGTTTTAATGCACCCGTATTCGTTCGACGTATTAAGGCCGAACTACTCTCACACGACACATCTCAAAATATTCTATATACGAGGCTGTCACTCTCTATGGCGGAACTTTCCAGTTCCTTCTATTCGTATTTCAAGACTAAAAGTCGCACCACATCTCCGACTCTTTTGCAAGAGGGATTCAGTTTGCCCTTCTCCGTTTTCACTCGCGTTACTCCCGGAATCGATTTTCTTTCTTCTCCTGCGGGTACTAAGATATTTCAATTCCCCGCGTACGCATGCTCCACTATTCGTAGAGCACAATTCGGCTATCCAAGGTTCAAAGGCTGACATGCGCCTACCCTTGGCTTATCGCAGCTTGCCACGGCCTTCGTAGCTACCAGAGCCTAGCCATCCACTAGGTGGCTTATAATTACAAGCTCACTTCTCCTCGAATCAATCGCCTATACGACGATCTCACAAAGTGCATCACGGTTGAGTTATTCTAAGATAGATACTTTTCATAAAGCGCGTGCTCTCGAGTACTTACTCTAGAAAGCAAAACCGGACATCAAAGCACTGACAACATATTAGGTAGAGAAGCTTTATAAGCGTTTTTCTGCAAGCGTGGCCCGGAGTTATTACTTCTTCTCATACTTTCTTGAGACCTTTCCATAGGCCTCTCTAAAAGGCACACCCTCCTTAACGAGTTTGTATGCCTCTTCGGTGGCATATAGCTCTTTTGTCATCGCCTTTTCGCAATTTTCCTTGTCCATTCCTAGCTCCTTAAAAAGTGAAATTGAGATACTCAGCGATTCTTCTGTTATCTCAAAACTATGCATAACCGGGCCTTTTGTCAACTGCAAGTCCCTATTATAACCAGAGATTAAGTCCCCAACAATGTTCTTTATCCTGAATTCATATGAATTTACCACATGGTAATTTGCTCTTAGTATTTCGAGCAAATCCGGGTTGTGTTTATGTGGCATCATGGAACTACCCGTAAGGAACTCTTTAGGGATAACAAAGTAGCCTAGCTCTGGCATGCTGATGCGAGGGCGATACTTGGCCACCTTGCGAAGAACGTGCACGAGCTCAACAGGCGTCCCCGCTGAAGAAGTTCAGGGAATCGAGGGAGTCGCCAAAGGCGGACAGGTGCTACAACTGCGGCACTCCGATAATATCTGGGGAGAAGGGTTCCTCAAAAACTCAAAAAGAGCATGAAGGAGATGCATGCAAATTGGAGCGAAGAGGTCAGGAAATTTTTGGAGCAGGCGGTTAGCAAGTATAAAAGGCAGAAGGCATTTACAAGCGTAAAGGAGATGTTGAAAGATTTGCCGTCAGCAAAGGCGGGCACGGCAGACAGATACATCAGGGATTTTCGTGATCGTAGTTGACGCTTCTTCAATAGTAAAACTGCTCCTCAAAGAACCGAGCTGGGAAGATGTCGGTACCTATTTGAAAGAGGAACTCTGTTCCGTCAATTCCTGCGTGCTGGAGGCTACCAATGCAATCTGGGTACATTACCATTCTAAGGAGATAACACACGGGCAGGCGCTAAGTTTCTTCAAAGTATTAGAAAAGCTGCAAGAAACAATACTATTAGAAGCGGTCGAGCATTATGTGGGAGAAGGACTCAAAATTACCCTGAAAGAGGACATATCCATCTACGATGCGGTTTTCATTGCGGCGGCAAAGGATATGGGAGAATTGCTGACGAGTGATAAATTACAAAGAGACATAGCCATCAACTCAGGAATTAAAACTTTTTATATAAGATGAGCCCTTATTTTACCTGTCTGCTGCCTCGCTCCCTCTCTATATCCGCAAGGTTCTTCCTCAAATCATCAAGATGCGTCTCCATAAATAGCATCTCAATCATCGTCTCGCACTCCTCGTGCGACTCAAGCATCTTCTTCACGCCGCTCTTGGGTACCGCTTTGTTGTTTCCCCTGTCTTCAAACACAAATCCGTTCCTGAACCAAAAATCGTCAACAGCTTGCGGTGTTAGCTTCATCACTCTACTTGCAAGCTCTGCAAGTTCCTTTTTACTGATAAAGTCGTCAAACTCGTTCTCTATTGTTTCCTCTACCATCTAATCAGATTGTAGGGATTGCAAGAAGGAGAAATATAAATGGGAAGGTACGGTCCAGGGAATTAAGGTGGGGACCTAAAATATGAACCGTACCTTACTAAGTATACTATGAATGAACTGATTTATATACCTCCCTCTAAAGTGCAGAATTGGGATACTATTTTGCTGTTTTGAGAAGCCTCTCGACTACAATCATTGGAGTCCAACAGGCGCGGTAATTCTGGCATTAAGCTCATCAAAGAAGCTATCATTCTCAGGCACGCCGCCCGCCTTTATTACCATCGCCTCATCATTGCCGACTCCGAGTATTTCCCTAACAAAGCCTGCCTGGCTGGAGATGTGCGCTTCCTCTCCAGTATAGGTGTGTGCAAACTTCTGCTCTGCTATCATGGATGATATGTGGTGGGCGTGGGATCTGTGTACCTTGGTGGCAAAAACCCTGCCACCAGAACTAACAATATCTTGCACTGCGGGATCTCCCTCGCCAGCAAATGCTCCCGTAACATCGAAGATGGTGAAGCTGTGCTTTGGTGCATCTGAAGTGCTAGAGAGATAAGATCCGCCGATCTTGTCGTCCTTTTGTATCACTATTCCCACTCCTGCAAGCGCCGCAATCGCAAGATAGTATATCCTAATCGGCGTGCCAAAGAGCATGTCGGCCCAGATGAAGGTGAAGAACGGCGAGAAGAGGTACACGTTTGTAACCATCGTTGTTTTGAGTATCTTGAGTGCGTAGGTGAACATGCCAAAGCTAAAGACGTTCGTAGCTGCGATGTAGACAACTATGCCGATGTCAGTGGCGTTGAGCTGTGCGAACTGAAAGCCACCTGCAAAGAAGAGCACCATGTAGAAGAGCGCAAGCACGAAAGTCGCAGCCGCAAGGTAGACATCGTTGTCAATCATCTGCTTTTTTATTATCACGCTAGAGAGTGCATATCCAACTGCAAGCATGACCACAAACAGCATTATCGTAAGGTTGCCTGTGCCTGATATTCCCGATATGTTGCCTCCAGTGATCCCGATAATAACTCCTGCGACCCCGAGTCCAAGTGCAATCACTTGTCTCTTGCTGAGTCTCTCGCGAAGCACGATTGGGAGGAACGCTAGCATGAGAAGTGGATTGAGCCTAAAGAGCACAGTAGTGAGCGAGGCGCTTATGAAGCGCTCAGCATACGCGATTCCGTACCCGAATGTCGCATAGGCAAGTATCGCCGCAAGCGCCATGTAAGCAAGCTTTCTCTTATCTCCCAGCAGATTCTTCAGGCCGCTGAGCTTACCCTTTTTCACGACAAGCGCAAGCCCCATAGGTATGCTGATGAGTGATGCGAACATGAAGAGCTCAAGCGCATTGGTCCCTTGAGTAAGGACAAGCAGAGCAGGAGTGAAAGATCCTATGATTAGCGAGGCGACAAGGTAGATGTAAGCCTTGGTACTTATTCTCATGAGTAGCTATGGGGATATTGGATTTAAATACGCTACCAAAAAGTGCAATTTTAATACTAATGTTTGTGGATTTGAAACTTACCATACATACAAATAAATTCCTTTGGTTTCATTATATTGGCATGGCAGACTACGAGTTTCGAAGCGAGTTCAATGAGAAGTGGAGCCCTTTGGCAAAGAGTATGATAAGGCTGCTCTCAGAGAACTCGAGGATGTCGATAACCGAGATGGCAAAGCACCTCGACACATCCAGGAAGACTGTGGCCGACAAGATCAAGAGGGCGCAGGAAGAGTTGGGAATAAAGTACACAATAGAGCTTAACGAGAGTGCGCTGGGCCTAGGCAATCCGCACATCATACTAGTCAAGTTCACAGAGAAGCCCAATTACGATGAGATAGCAAAGATGATGCAGACAACCCACATCCCGCAGCTCGTAGCCTCAGTGGAGGGCACATACGACCTTTTGATATACGCCAACGCCGCAGACACCTGGGAGTACGTGTACTGGGACAAGACCATGCGAGTCATGCTTGCAAAGTATAAGGCGCAATGGCAACCATCGGAGCTTGCATTCAGGCATCTTGGATTCGTACCTGCAAGAAACGCGCTAATCGAGACGCTAAATATACAAAAAGTTTACAAGGATCTCCTGCTCCTCCTCAACGAGAATGCGAGGATATCGATGAATGAGATGTCTAGGAAGTTGGGGATGAAGCCAAACACACTAGCATACAACCTAAAAAAACTCATGGAGAGCGGATACATAAAAAGGTTCACGATCGCAATGAAAAAGCCGCCGCAGGTGTCGATGATGTCACTCTTCGGAAGGTACACCATCGCGGAAGGATTTGAAGAGGATTCGATGAAGATGCGCAAGGAGATAACATTCATCGATGACAAGAACCCGCTTATAAGCAGGTGCCTGTTGTCATCGCAGCTCATCGGCAGCTACGATTTCTTCTTTGTGGGGGTATATGACAACCAAAAGCTTGGCATCAAACATCTTGTAAACTACTACAAGACCAGGTTCAAAAAACACAAAGTGAAGGCGGAATACGGAACAATCGGAAGAATTCTTATTGGCGATTTCCCAACAAGGAGCATAGATGTGAGGAGCGATTTCAACATGATAAAATGGATTCCTGGAATGAAGCCCAAAGTCGAGAAGCCCGAAGCGCTAAGGCAGGATGGAGCGGCATAAGCCGAATATTTATATGCTTAAGCAACGTTAAAATATCACTTATCAAGGTTTAAATAGTTAGAATCCTTAGATGATACTATGCAGACAAAGAAGGTTCCAAAAACAATCGCGCTCATACCTGACGGGAACAGGAGATGGGCATCTGGCCATAGGCTTTCGATACTAAACGGCTACGCGCTCGGGGTCACAAAGTTCATAGACTTCAGCGAGTGGTGCCTAGATTATGGAGTGAAGAACATCAGCGTATGGGCTTTCTCCACCGAGAATTTCAATAGGCCAAAACACGAAGTCGACGCACTCTTTAAGATATACAAGAAGGCTGCGACGGACAAGAAGCTCATTGCAAGGCTGCACAAGAACAAGACAAGGTTCAATGTGATTGGCGACAAAAGCCTTCTGCCAAAGGACCTGACGATTGCGCTTGAGAACATAGAGTCGCAGACCAAAAATTACAAGGAGAGGGCGATAAACATGCTTATCGGATACGGCGGCAAGGAGGACATACTTCATGCAGTGAAGGAGTATGCCAAATCAGTGATAAAGATAGGGAAGGTATTCACGCTCACAGATGAGACATTCAAGAAATACTTAAGGTCATATGCGATTCCAGACATAGATTTTGTCATCAGGACCTCAAAAGAGGAAAGGATCTCGGGATTCTTGCCATGGCAAATCAGCTACTCAGAACTTTATTTTGCAGACAAACTCTGGCCAGATTTTTCAAGAAAGGATTTGAGCAAGGCAATCGCGGAATACAGCAAAAGGACTAGAAGGTTCGGAACTTAAAGGGTTTTTATGCCTGATGAAAAGCGGGACCTATTCCGCTATACTAATTACTTCTCAAGGACCGCACCGCCGCTTGGCGTACAGTCTTTGATAATAATCCTGCTAGGTATCTTTGCAGGAATAGTTTCCGAGATTCTTCTCAAGAACCAGATTTTTCTCCATAACATCTTGACGCTATCAGCAAGCGGCGCAAGCTCCGGTCTTCTGGTCGTGAGCCTGCCGGCATTCTTGACAATAGCGATGCTCAAGACCCTTCGGCGCAGGGTGCAATTCAAGCACCTGATGTATGCTACGATAGTCAGCACAACGATATACGCGCTCTTCATGATTCTTAGTAGCGCATTCTTTGCGCTCTTCAACAGCACAACGATCTCCTACATCATACTCTTGGTTGGCAATGCGAGCATCTACCTTTTTTGGATGGTGATCGGCAGATTCTTGCTCGCGCAAAAGAGGGGGGGAAACATAAGCGCAGCAATACAGCCGGTGCTAAACATACTCTTCTACCTGCCACTTGGGATGTACATCCTCAACTTCAACCTTCCATTATCAACGGCTCTAATCAAGCTCTTGGCGGGAATGTTGATATTCATGGTGACCGGCTACGTATTCCTCTACATGCTCGATGCGCCGATGAAGAGGGCAGCAAACATTAGCGGTGTCAAGGTGTTTGCGATAATGGTTAACCAGTGGCTCTACAATCCAAAGAGCGATGCGAGCAACGAGAATTTCTCGTTTGGAATAAAGAAGGACATAACCACAGACATATTGCTGCTCAAGAACAATAGAGGAAAGTACAAAGGGATTTTCGTAAAGCCAGATATACACTATGGTCCGTTCGCAGGGTTCGGCGGGGCAATTGCAACCGAGTACATCGGCAATTACCTTCACAACAAGTACAACACAACCGCATTCGTCCTCCACGGGCCGGTAAACATAGCAAACAACCCGGTCAGCAGCTCGCAGGTGTACACTCTTGCAAAGCACATCTCATCGCACATCGATTCGGTAAAGCCAGCACAGTTCAAGCAGGCACAGGGCAACATCTATTACGGCACAGAGGGCCCGTGCAACGCGATAAACATAAAGATAAACAACTGCAGCCTTGTGACCCTCACAAAGGCGCCGATGGTAACAGAGGACATAGACTATGAGATAGGCCAGCACTACAAGCAGCTCGCTGCAAGGGATTCTGAGAATGCGATAATAATAGATGCACACAATTCAAGAAGCGAGGCAGCGGGCAGCGACGAGCTTAAGGGAATATACTTTGGCAGCAAGTACGCAGGTATGTACGACAAGGCGATAATGCAGACATTGGGCAAGAACTCAGCAAGAAGGATAAGGTTTGGTTCATCGCAGCAGAAAATATCAAGCCACTTAGGCAATCCGAAGGATCTGGGCAACGGCTACTCAAGTTTTGCAGTCTTTCAGTTTGGAAACAAGAAGTTCGGCATGCTCTACTTTGATTCCAATAATATGCTCCCCAAATTGCGCGATGACATAATCAAACACGTGAGGAAGATGTATCACATCGAGATAGAAGTTTACACGACCGACACACATTCGGTAAATTCTCTTGCCCTACCAAGCAGCAATGTGCTCGGAAGATTCACCAGCGCCGCAAAGCTGCTGCCGATAGTTGATGCTATGATAAATCTTGCGATTAACAGCTCAGAGGAAGTATCATCATACAGTGGCAGCTTCACGACAAAAGGGTTCAGGGTCTGGGGAGAGAACGCAGAGGCGGAGATAACAAAGGCAAGCAAGGAGGCAATTAAGTTAGTCAAGCATGTAGCTCCGTTTGTAATAGCTGCAGGTTTCATAATAGCCGCATGGGTGGTGTACGCAACTTGATGGTCCAATGATAAACATACTACCAATATTCTACCTCATCGCATTCACGCTGCTCTTCTACAGGATAGCAAGGAGCGCAAAAGCAAAGGAATTGATTCCGCTTGCAATATTAATTGTAGCTGGTGCAATACTCGCCCTTTATCAGGGGTCAAATGCACTGCTCTTTGTTTCCATTCTAATAGTATTTGACCTTGTTTCGCTGACCTACAGTTCAAAAGAAGGATTCTTCATGGCGATACTAGGAATTCTCTTCCTCCTTATTGGGTCACAAACGTTCAGCATAAACATAGTCGCACAGGCTATGCTCTTTGGCCTCATCGCAGAGTTTGGAAAGATAAAGTTCAACAAGCACAGCCAATCGAACAAGAAGGTTGAAACCAACCGAGACATAGTGCAAATGGCAATAGGTGTAATACTCTTGGCGCTTTTCTTTTCTTTGAAGACTTCCTATGCGGAGTTCTCAATACTTATGCTAATAATGTTGGGGTACCTTGCAGTAAACTACGGCGCGACGAATGGAAAAGCTAGATTGTCAAGGTTGATGAAAACTCTGGAACGCGATTTCACAAAACTGGGGCAGGGTGCAGCATGGCTCTCACTCGGAGCAATAGCAACAATAGCTTTCGTTTTTGATGTGAGATACATCGCCATAATCTTCTTTGCGATCTTTATAGGAGACGCACTCGCAACGATAATCGGGATAAGATTTGGAAAATACAAGCTCCCATACAACAAAAAGAAGAGCGCTGCAGGATCAATAGCATATTTTGCATCTGTTGCAATTCTACCCTACCTTCTTTATGGGATATTTGCAATACCTTTGGCAATATTTGCGACAATAGCAGAAACCTTACCTATAAAATTAGATGACAACTTCAGCGTTCCTGCCGTACTTATTATAATCTACTTAATTTTTGAAGTAATTTACTAGACCCTTCTTCCCCGTCTGCCTCCTGGCCTCTTTGTAGAATCCGTAGGTATTGGCGTTACGTCCTCGATGCTTCCAATTCTAAAGCCCGACCTTGCAAGCGCCCTAACCACCGCTTGAGCCCCTTGTCCCGGAGTCTTTGTTCCATGTCCTCCCGGCGCCCTGATCTTTATATTGATGTGGGTAACTCCCTTCTCTATCGCCTTTGCAGCTACCTTGTATGCGGCCTGCATCGCAGCGTAAGGCATTCCCTCTTCGTGGTCATTGTCAACCACCATTCCTCCACTTCCTATCGCCATTGTTTCTGCTCCTGATAGGTCCGTGAGTGTTATGATCGTGTCATTCTTTGAAGCGTAGATGTGCGCGACTCCCCACCTTGTTCCCTTTGGCTTGAACTTCTGCGCCGCAGCCTGCACTTCGCTTTCTAAGCTAACGTCGCTCTTCTTCTTTGTTGTCTGCTGTTCTACCTTCTTTTCTGTCTTTGGTGGTGCTTTCTTAGGCATAATATCACTGTGCTACTGGCTGTTCCTTGACCTCTTCAGCTGGCTTTGCGCTCTCCGTCTTTGTGACCAGAGGCGTTTCCATCTTTATCGGTTTGTAATATGAGATCTTGTTTTCGTCTGCTCCTGGGACCATGTACCCAGGTGCTGTAACTCTCTTTCCGTTTATCGCAATGAAACCATGTGTTATGAACTGTCTTGCCTGCTTTGGCGACTTTGCCATTCCCCTATTGAATACTATGGTCTGCAGTCTTCTTCCAAGTAGCGAATCCGTGTTGATTATAAGCAGGTCGTCGAGCGTAGCGCCGCTGTTAACAACGCTGTACTTTACTAATCTTGCGATTATCTGGTTTCCAACTTCGATCGATGCCTTTCCTGATAGCACCTCTCTTACTCTTCTCCTGATCCTTCTGAGTTCAGAAGCAGCAATCCACACTTCCTTGAGTGTCTTTAGACCAAACTTCTCCTGTATTTTGTGCTCCTCATCGATCCTCTGCTTTTCCCACATAAAGCCGGGTCGTTCGTATGTCTTTCTTAATTTCTTTGGAGCTCCCAATCAATCACTTTTTCTTATCATCAGCTGGCTTTGCAGGCGCAGCGGCTGCAGCAGCGCTCTTTTTCATGACTCCGATCGTCTCGCCTGTTCTGCCGGTAGATCTGGTTCTTTGTCCTCTTACCTTCTGCTTGTATTGATGCCTGTATCCCCTCCACGACTGCTTCCTTATCTCAGCCTCGATCTCTTGTCTTTGCTTGACAATGAGGTCGCTGCCTACAAGGTGCATGTTCTGGTTGGTTTCAGGCTCTCTTTGCCTGTTTAGCATGAAAATCGGTATCTTGTGCTTCTCTGGATTCTTTATAATCGTCTCAAGTTTCTCTATGTCCTGATCGCTTAGCGAACCTATCTCTGTTGTTGTCTTTATGTTGAACGTCCTCTCCGCCATCATTGCAATTGCATGCGCCATGTTAAGGCCGATGCCCTTCACCTGATTTAGCGCCTTAGGAATAGGGAATGCTCCGTTGATGTCCTTGCCTGCGATTCGAACTATGCTCTGCTCAACTGCTTGCTGCGGCTTTCTTGCCTGCTGCTTGTTTTCTTGTCTTTCCTCAGCCATCTTAACACTTTATTTCTGAATACGCCAGGGTTGGGATATTCAGCATGTTGCATTTGAACCCAAAAGGCCTTGCGGCCATGCGCTCACGGGAATAAATTTCCAGGCGCACGCGTTACCGGATTCCGCCACCCTGGCATGCTATGAATATAACTCAGCATTCTTAAAAAGCTTGTTAAAAACACTGCCAGAATATTGGATATTATATTGCCTCAATAAGTATTTAAAACATGCTAACTTCACACAGCAGAAACAAAAGCCTAATCAGCAATATAAACCCTGCAAGCAAGGACAGAACGAGATAACGTATAATTCAAAAATCGAAATGGTGGATATTTGGAAATAGTTCAAAGTAATGAGTCTCATAATGGCGATTCCTGCCCCAACTGCAAAAATAGTGAACTTACGGAAGACGAGAACCGCGGCGAGCTCTTCTGCAAGAAGTGCGGCTATGTTGCGCCTCAAAAGCTTGAGGAGTACGATTTACCCCACGGCACTGACAAGCACGGTGTATCTACGGACAGCAGCGGCGTGGCATACCGCTACGGCAGGTCCTCGATCATCGACAAAGCCAACAAAGACTTCACAGGCAAGAACATCCAAGGGGAGATGAAGCAGAGCCTAGATCGGCTAAGGGTATGGGACACAAGAGCAAGTGCGAACGACAATAAAGTAAGGAGCATGAACAAGGCAGCGCCGAAGATAATGGGCTGGTGCAGCTCTCTTGGAGTCAACGAAAATGCGATAAGCGAAGCGATAAGGATATACGCTAAAGCGCAGAAGGCTGGAATAACGCGCGGCAGGAGCATAAACACGATTGCGCTCGCATCGATAAAGATTGCCTGCAAGCTAAACAACAT
>JBOGSA010000043.1:0-5335 GCA_050749785.1 Candidatus Micrarchaeales archaeon
GGAATCGAGAAACCTCTTATACCTAGATTCTCTATTGCGTCTCATGTTTGTCGTCTCAAACAACAAACACTGGCAGAGGGTTTATACCTTCTGCCATTAGTAGATTAGAGGATTTCTACAGAGCCGACTTTGATAATTTTCTTTGCCTTGTCATAGAATCTTAGAGTCAGCTCCTGAAGTTCTGTGCCGAAATCTTTGTATTTGTTATCGTAGACTTCAATTGTGGGTTTCTTGCTAAAAACCGCCTTATACTCCTCAAGGCTCACGCTCTTCTCATTCACTTTAATTTGGCTTAAGAGCATTATGACATTGCTGTAAAATGGCATGCCCTCCTGGAATCGCATTGCACGTATTAGATATCTATCAGATGTTGGTGTGTCATCCCTTTTGACATTTAAGAGTGCTTCTTTTTCATAAGTGTACTTGACCGTATGATAGAAATCAGCCCTCATGTCTTCCAACCTTCTTTCAAAAGATTGGACAGTTATGTTTTTCATTGTCATCAGTTTGGATTGATTTTATAGGTTTAAATAAAACAGGTTGCGATTTGTTTTTTAGTTTGGTGAGGGCATTACCAAAAGCTCCTGCTTATTTTGTGATCTGAATCTGAGCCACCAGCCTGCTATAAATGATGTAAATATCGCACTCATTACAAGGGTTACGAAGAAATTTTCGTTGATAATGCCAAGGCCGAACGCCACGGTAGCTAGCACTATTCCCGGACCGCCCCTTGCATTTATCACAACAGCTAGATTTAGGCTTGAGCTCCAGTTGAGCTTGGATATTTTTGCTGCGAAAAGTGTGCCGATCATAGCAATGATGGTTGATGCAACAAGGAACGCAACGAAGAACGGAATGTCGAAATTGTGTATCAGGTCAAGCTGCAATCCTACCACTGCAAAATAAAGCGGGATGAACAGGGCCATTGAGATGTCCTTGATCGCGGCTTTCTCGGCCTTGAACGATTCCTTTGGCATCATGCCGATTGCAACTCCTGCTAGGAAAGCTCCGAAAATTATGTTGACGCCCAATAAGACCGCAAGAGCTGCGAAAAAGAAGCAGATGAAGAGCATGTAGCCGATAGCTGAAGACTTTCTAAGGAGGTTGTATTTGGAGTTGTTGATCAGCTGCAGTATTCTAGGAATGATAAGCAATGAGATCGCAAAGAAAAGTATGGTTGCCACTATCACTTCAAGTATTGAGTAAGTCGAGATTATTGTTGTGCTTACAAGCCCTGTGGCTACGGCTAAAGCTACATAGAGCACAGTGTCATGAACCGTAGCCGTGCCCAAAACTACTTTGGCAAATCGAGTGTTGGTCATTCCCAGGTCCATGAATATCTTTGAGATGACAGGGATGGATGTTATCGCAACAGAGGTTGCAAACACTATCTGGAGCGCAAGAAGGTTGTTCTGCGTCCCTAAGAGGAATGAGAAGTTGAAAGAGGAGAAGAGCAACCATGCTGCAACGAAAGGTATTATTGTTGAGCCTAGCATCAATGCGCCGATCAACTTGCCATCGGTCTTGTTGATTGATTTCTGTATCTCAAAACCTGATACGAACATCAGTAGTATAACACCTAACTCGTAGATTATTGCTATAAGCTGGCCTTCGCTTCCGAACGCGTTGAATAGGAAGGTGTATGCGCTAGGAAAGAAGAAACCTAGAAGGGTTGGACCCAAAACAATTCCGCCAACTATCTCGCCGATAACTCTTGGAAGCTTGAATCTAGAAAAAAGATAGCCGAAAATATGCGCTGATATCAGAAGCGCGGCAAGTGCTGAAAAGATGTTAAGTAACTCTGAGTTGCTGAGCGTTATTGCGGAGATAGGAACCATTGTAATCACAAATCAGTTTTCCACAACGCCTATTCCAGCGAAAGTTTTTCCATTGTAGACAACAAATCGCCCAAGCTCCTTAGTCTTCTCAAACTTTTCCATAGGTATGCTATTCTTTAGACTTATCCTCGCCCTGATTGCATTAAGTAGGTCTGATTGTTTCGCCTTTGCTTCAAGCCCTGTTGTGGTATCAATGCGCTTTTGGATTTTTATTGAATTGCACTGCGTCTCAACGCCGTTGAAACTTATTCTTGGCTTGCTTCCAATCTTGCCGGTTACGAAAATCCTTGCGTTCAGTTCTTTTCTAGGTACAATAGGATCTGCCGCGCTGCTTATCACTGAACCTCTGGCTGCATCAACTTTCTTGTCCAAACTCACTGCTACGTTTACCCCGGTGTTGGCTCTCTTCACATTCTTTCCTTTCACGACTATGCTCTTGACGGTTTCAGGAATGGATTGAATCCTGACATGCTCACCCACCTTAACTGAACCACTCACAACATTTCCTATAACTACATCTCCAGCTATCTTCCCCTGGAGTATTATCCTGAGCGGACCGTTAGCATTGGCATTTTGCTTTGAGTTTGCATAGAGCTGTTCCATTAATGTTTTGCCTTTGTACCATCGAAGATTCTTGCTCTTCGTTATGATATTCTCAGCGTTGTAAGCAGAAATTGGTATGAAGTGCACATTCTTCCTGTCGAATCCGATGGTGTCCATGAATTCTCCTATCTCCGCGCTTATCTCATTGAATCTCTTCTGATCGTATTTTATCAAGTCGAGCTTGTTGACAGCGACAACCATCTTGTCTATGCCCAGCATCTTTGCGATGTAGATGTGCCTCTTTGTCTGTTTTTTTATTCCTTCATCTGCCTTTGCAGAGACAAGAAGGAGCGCAAGATCACCTGCAGATGCTCCGCTTATCATGTTCTTTATCAGCTCCTCGTGGCCTGGGACGTCGATTAGTGTGAACATCTGCCTTCTGTACTGCACCTCCGCCCTTGCAGCCTCGATGGTTCGTCCCTGCTCTCTTTCTTCATGGAAACTGTCGAGTATGAATCCTGGCTCGAATGGCTTTTTGAGCTTCTTGCTCATTCTCTTTGCTTCTTCTATCTTTGCAGGTAGGATTGAATCGGTCTGTATTAGTAGGCTGCCGATCAGTGTTGACTTGCCGTGATCCTTGTGTCCCAATAGGGTGATGTTTCGTATCAACATGCTATCACATGTAACCTAGAGCCCTGAGCTTTTGCATGATGTACTCTTTCTCCTTTGCTTGTGCCCTTCCCGCACGCTCGTCAATCTTTGTCGTCTCTAATTCCTTGATTATCTGCGGTATTGTCTTTGCATTTGACTTCGTAGGCACGGTGCAATGTGTGCAGCCTAAGCTCCTGAATCTGTATCCATCCGTAGAATAATAGAGAGGATTCATCGGGACCTTTGCCTTTAGCGTGTAGTTCCAGATGTCTGCTTCATTCCAGTCCAGAAGTGGGTGGACCCTTATGTGCCCCTTCTTGTCGAGCTTTGAGGTGTAGTTGTTCCAAACCTCTGCTGGCTGGTTTTTATAGTTCCATTTGAACTTCTCGTCCCTTGGGGAGAAGTATCGCTCCTTTGCCCGAATTCCGTGTTCGTCCCTTCTAATCGAGACGATGAGCGCATCGAAACCGTACTGGCTCATTATCTTTTTGAGTTCCTCTGCCTTGTTATAGCCGCAGCAGCTGTATCCTTGCATCTCGGGCTTTATCTTCCCCTCGCCGATTATCATGTCAAGGTTCCACTTCTTTGCGAGGGTCTCTCTGAATTTGTATGTCTCCGGAAAATCTATTCCGTTGTCTATGTGGATTACCGGAAAAGGAATCTTGCCCAGAAATGCTTTTCTTGCAATTGCAAGCATGGCGGTCGAATCCTTCCCCATGCTCCAAAGAGCTGCGATGTTGTCGAATTTCATCTTCGCCTCTCTGATTATGTAAGTACTCTTCTCTTCTAAAATCTTCAGATCTTGTGTCAAAACCATGATATCAAACCTTGTTTATTATCAGCAAATCCTTGAGATATATCGTCGTCCCCCTCATCTTTGTGCCGATCATTTTGAATATCGGCACCTTTGCTATCAGCTTGTGCTTGTTGTCATAAAGCTCAGCATACGACTTCTTTAGGTCCTGTAGCGTCTTTAGATGACCTGGTTCGTAGACTACTCTGTATCTTTTTGCCGAACTTTTCTTTAGAGCCTTTGCAAAATCCGCCCAGTTCTTCTCGCTTTGCTCCTTCCAGAGCTTCTCTGAAACAACTTTCAATGCAGAATCGTTTGTTGCCATGAAATCACTTCACATTTCCCTTTATCGCAGCGTTGAGCTTGCCCAGGTTCTTTGCGATTTCATTGTTGTCAACTTTTTCTATCCATTGTGCAACGACCTTTTTGCTCGCCATATCTTTTAGCATGTGGATCTTCTCTTTGCCCACTTTCTCATAGTCCAATCCGTATATTTTGTATCCTTCTCCTCCCGATGCGTTGCCCACTATGCTGCCCTTAACGTTGAGCTTCTTGAAGCATGCGAGTATCTGTCTTGCTGTGTCTCCCTCGAGCTCTAGCGACCAAGGAAGATATGGCCACTTGTCCACGGTTACCTTTACCCCTTCGAACATGTACTGTATCCTATTATTCTCGAAATAGAGTATGTTTTCAGAGAATCTCTTCAATATCTCTATCGCATCATTTAGGCTGTCTACAACTACCTGATACTTGTCCATAAACTCTAGTTCTGTTCCCCTCTTTCTCTGCTTGAATGTAATCACGTGTTCTTTACCGTCTGTTCTAACCCTAAACCATCCCTCGTACTTTTTGTCTACCTTGTTCGGGAACGCGATTATCCTCTTGAAGTTGTATGTACCAACGTACTTCGCACCAAGCTTCTTGAGCCTTGAAAGCACCTCCTTCTTGTCTATGTCCGTTATTTTCATTTCCAGTTCTTTTGCCATGAAATCAAACCTATTCGAATGCATTTGATATATGTTAATGCATTTTAATTAAAATATATTAGATGTATTAGTATATAAGGCTTTGCAGACTAATTAAATTACATTAAAATGTATGTGAGAAGATGGCAAAAAAACCCGTGGAATCAAGGAAGCACACCACAATAACCATACCCGTCACGCTCTTTGAGCTGCTTGAGGAGAAGATAAAGACAACTGGCTTTGGGTCTGTTTCTGCATACGCAACATACATACTGCGCGAGACGCTAACTCGCATGATGGAGGATGAGATAAAGAAGGGAAAGGGCAAGAAGAATGAGGATGTGATTCTGCAGAAACTGCGCAAACTGGGCTACATTTGAGTGTTGTAGTGTAGGTTTAAATTCTTTCTAAGGAGAGTATGACATCCTCCCACGCCTAAAGGCGTGGGTTTCGTCCTAGTTTAGAGCGAATACCTCAAGTTTCAGTTGTTTTGCCGCCATTGTCTCATGAAGTTTTTCATGCTGTTGGTTTTCGATATACTTCTT
>JBOGSA010000044.1:0-20855 GCA_050749785.1 Candidatus Micrarchaeales archaeon
AAAAACATTTGACATAATGGTGAGGGATAATAGAATAAAAGACCATAAGACAATATCCGCCTATCTCTACTATAAGGCATTCTTTGCCAAGAAGTGACTTCATGATAAAATGCATACTTTTCGATCTGGGAGGAGTGGTTGTGGACTTCTGGATAAAACAGTATTTTGATTATCTAGGCAAGGTGAGTGGATACAGCCGTAAGGAAGTTGAGAAAAAGCTTGACTACCACTGGAACATGCTAGAACTTGGGCTGATACATGTGAAGTTCTTTGAGAGGGAGATATCCGATGTGCTTGGTATAGAGAGGAGCAAGGTGCAGTGGATTGAATTCTATAAGAAGAATATGAGGATTAACAAAAAGATGATGGCGCTGGTAAAGGCGCTCAAGAAGAGGTACAAGGTCGCCTTCCTCTCAAATGTTGATCATACCAAGTACGACATCGGAAGATCCATCTTGGATTTGAAGGAGTTCGATTATGCTTTCGCATCATGCTACATGAAAAAGAGAAAACCGGATCCAGAAGCATACAAATATGTCTTGCGGAAGATGCATATGAAGGCCGATGAGGTAATATTCATAGATAACCAGTATGAAAACGTGCTTGGCGCAAGGAGCGTCGGAATAAAATCGATCTGGTTCAAGGGCAGTAAGAGCGAACTTGTCAGAAAGCTGCGAAAGCTTGGAGTTGAGGTTTGATATTATGTCATTTTTGGGAAGAATAGGGATCATTTTTGCAATGCAATGGATGGGAGGCATCTCTGAAGGGGATGAGCTTCGGATCGCAACAAAGATAAATGCGCAGCATAAGGGCGCAATACTAAATTATCTTGGGGAGAACTACGACGAAAAGAAAGATGTGGAGAAGAGTGTGCAGATATACTTCAAATTGCTGCGCGAGATGAAGAGCCGCAAGATCCGAGGCAGCATATCGGTAAAACCTTCGCAGCTCGGTATATTAATCAGCGACCAAGAGTTCTACGCCAATTATTTGCGAATAGCCCAGTGCGCAAAGAAGCTTGGTTTTCTAGTCTGGGTTGATGCGGAGGAATACGAATACATCGAGAGGACACACAGGGTTATGCTCAGAGTCCTAAAGAAGTGCAAGAACACTGGCATCGGAATACAGACAAGGTTGAAGAGAAGCATGGGAGATGCAAAGCGAATTGCAAAAGCGGGCGGACTTATCAGACTAGTTAAGGGCGCTTACGCAGAGCCAGAAGATAGGGCCTACACTGATAGGGAGGGCATACAAAAAAACTACGAAAACATCATGGAGGAACTCTTCAGGCTTGACGCGCGTCTGATGATCGCAACGCACGACGACTATTTAATATATAAAGCTGTTTCACTCGAAAAGAAGTATAGGAGAAAGGTAATGTTTGGGATGCTCAAGGGAATACGCGGAAAACTTGCAGACAAGCTTGTAGTAGAAGGTGAGGATGTGCACATATACGTTCCCTTCGGAGAGGAATGGTTTGCGTACTCGATGAGAAGGCTGCAGGAGAAGGGTCATGCGATGCTTCTAATAAGGTCGATGTTCCAGCAATGATGGTGTTGATTTGGCAAAAAAAGAAGTTGATGAAAAAGGAATAACGGTCAAGAAGGCCGAGAACTTCTCTGAGTGGTACGTTCAGGTGCTCACAAAATCCGAATTCATCGACTACACAGATGTTTCAGGTGCTCTTGCCTACAGGCCTGCGGCTTATGCTGCTTGGCAGATGATCACTGATGCTGTGGATAAGGAGTTCAAGAGGATTGGAATACAGAACGTCTACTTCCCTCTTTTCATACCTGAAAAATATCTAGAGAAGGAAAAGGAGATGCTCAAAGGTTTCACCCCTGAGGTTGCATGGGTCACGCATGCAGGGGATACAAAGCTCAGTGAGAGGCTTGCTGTAAGACCAACTTCTGAAACTATCATGTATGCAAGCTATTCAAAGTGGATAAGATCATGGAGGGACCTGCCATTGAGGTACAACCAGTGGAACAACGTCGTTCGGTGGGAGTTCAAGGACCCAACGCCGCTCATTCGCGGGCGCGAATTCCTCTGGAACGAGGGTCATACAGTATTTGCAACTGAAAAGGAGGCAAGCGCCGAAAGGGACGTGATACTTTCGATTTATGAAACTGTATTGAAAGAATATCTTGCCCTGCCAGGAATAGTCGGGCAAAAAACAGCTAAGGAAAAATTCCCCGGAGCGATTGCAAGTTATAGCATAGAACAGCTTATGCCGGATATGCTGGTGGTTCAGGGACCTGATTTCCACGCTGATGGGCAGACATTCTCAAAGGCATTCGACATAAAGTTCCTAGACAAAGAGGGCAAGACATCTTATGCATGGCAGAACACCTATGCGATCACCACAAGAGAACTAGGCGTCATGGCTGCAACGCACAGCGATGATAAGGGACTTGTACTTCCTCCAAAAGTTGCGCACATACAGGTGGCGATTGTTCCCATCTACAGGGATGAGAACAGAGAAGATGTTTTGAAGTTCGCGCGAAAGGTGGCAGGGCTTCTTGGCGATGAGTTCAGAATAAAAATAGACGACAGAGAGGGATACACTCCGGGATTCAAGTTCGCTGATTGGGAACTTAGGGGAATACCATTAAGAGTTGAGATAGGTCCGAAGGATATGGAGAAAAAGCAGGTGGTGCTGGTAAGGAGGGACACTGGCGCGAAGAGTGAAACAGATCTAGGCAACATCGCGACTAAAGTAAACGTCATACTCAAGGACATACACAACAATCTTTACAAAAAGGCTGAAGAGTTCATGGTGGCAAACATCCACACGAATGTGAAGAGCTATTCTGAATTCAAGAAAGTCATGAAGGAGAAAGGCGGCATAATACATGCGCCTTGGTGCGAGGACCAGTCCTGCGAAGACAAGATAAAAGAAGAGACTGGCGCGAAGATAACCAACATGCCATTCAAGTCCTGTCCGCTTGAGCCAAAATGCATTTATTGCAACAAGAAAGCAAAGAAGATGGCGAACTTCGCCAAATCTTACTGATTTTCAGAAGCGTAATATCATCACTAGTCAGAATTACCTCGTATCATCATTGATGTTATTCTGATGAGCGTGCTTTAATATCCCATCGTTAGAATGTCAGGATCAGGGCGAGCGCCACCATGACCACGCTCATTCCAACCTTCCAGACCATCCCCTTCTCCTTGAACATCATCCCGCCGACTAGGACAGTCATTATGGTAAACAGTGTGTTCCTAAGCGGCGCTGCAATGCTCACAGGCAGCGTTGGGGAGCTCAGTGCGAAGTAGTAAGTTAGCCTATATCCGATTGTGAGCAGCACAATTGTAATGAGCGGGTACTTGTAGGTCTTAGTTGTCTGTACGATTTCCTTTACGCCATTGTATTTCACTGAGATGAATATCGCGAACTCGATCGCCATGAATATCTGCGTGATTATCAAGTAGGCAAGGAAGTTTATGTTGACTAGTTGGTACTTCCCGATTATTGTGCTCACTGCGACTATCACAGCGTTTATCACCATCATGTACTTGTACTTATTTCCGCCATCGAAATCATTCCTTAGCTTTGCGCCCCCCTTGAAAAGCAATAGATAGGTGGCCACGATTATTCCAGCGAGCGCAGCATACTGTATGAGGCTAAGGTATTCGCCGAGGAAAATGTAGGCAAGGATCACTATGAACAAAAGCGGAAGCGCGCTGTAGACGGATGTTGCTATTGAGATACTCCCGTGCTTGTAAACCCTTGCGGTGATAAGGTAAGTCGCTGCAGAAAGAATGCTGCCAACTACCAAGAGGAACCACTGAAACATCGAGATATTGAATATGGCGTATGGTATGAAGACCAGCGATACAAGTGCGATTATCCAAGAAAACGCGGCGCTGAACTGTGTCGCATGTTCGGCCTTGAGCGCATACTTTTCTATTATTGTCGCTACGGCCATCAGAACCGATGATGCAAGCACAAGCCAGTACCACTCTATCATGAAAACGTACCAAATGGTCTGCTTAGGTTTATAAGAATTATCTGACGCCCAGCTTTGAAAGAAGACACGCAGAATCCTCATCTGATACCCAGTCGACCTCCAGATACTTGCGCAACTCCTTTTCTTTCATTCCTAGCCTGCGCGCTTCGCGTGCGGCGACCTTGTATGCCTCAATCTCCGTTGGCCTGTCTGCATACGCAAAACGTTTGTCGAAAAGATCAATGCCATTGCGCCACTGCTTTATGTGCATAAGCTCGTGCACCACGTCGAGGTAGAGATACATATCAGTTGCGGATTTGAAATGCTTGTGGCCGATAACTATGATGCCCTTTGAATCATCGACCCATGCATATCAGGGCCTTGTCGAGATTCTCACCTTCATGCCCTCAAGGATTTTTGTTGTCTTGTTCTTGAAAATGCGCTTTACGGCTCCTGTTTTCTCCATACCGCTAAAAATCTGGGTGAAATTGTAAGTGCCTGGCTTGAATTTCCTGTTTATCTCAATATTTGGAACCTTCAAATTATCATTTTACCTTGGAACGCTATCAATAAATAACTCGGTGCCGACTTAAGTATATGGCTGGGAAATTCGAATCCATTCATGACAGGAAGGTTTGGAAAAAAGGGATGCTATATCTAAGTGCGAAGGACAAAAAATTGGCCCTGGTAATAAAGAGGGTAGGATATCCGAAGTTGGAGATAACCAACGATTACTACGGTTCACTTGTAATCTCGATAGTTTCACAGCAAATATCCTGGGCTGCGGCGAATTCGATACTTAACAAGATAAGAAAGCTCTATAGGGGCAAACTTCCAACCCCGAAACAGTACCTTAGGACTGACAAGCGCAAGCTCGCAGGCGCCGGACTCTCTCCACAGAAGCTCTCCTACCTCTGGGACCTATGTGAAAGGATAGAGAATGGCTCTTTGGAACTTGGCAGGTTTGAGGAACTGCCGGATAGCACCGTGATTGAGGAACTCGACGAAGTGAGGGGAATAGGGAGGTGGACTGCGGAGATGTTCATGATCTTTAGCCTTGGGAGGACGGACGTCTTTCCGATGGACGACCTAGGAATCAAGAAGGCAGTCCAGAGGGTCTACGGCCTCAGGGAGATGCCGAAGAGGGCAAAGATGGAGAAGATTGCGCAGAAGTGGAAGCCGTATAGCTCCCTTGCCACAATCTACCTCTGGAGAAGCAGTGGAGAATAAAATAGCCCCGATCGGAGTCGAACCGATGTGTGCGGGTCCAAAGCCCGCTATCCTGGGCCACTAGATGACGGGGCTATTATACAGGTAAATAGTTACGAATCAGATATATAATATCGACTTTTCAAGGCTAACGCTAAAGGCCTGTAAAATAAAAAAGAAAAAGAGAAAAAATAAAACTCAGGCGAGTCTTACTTCTTGCCCGTTATTGAGCCCCATGCCATAGCAACTCCTAGCCAGTTGATGATGAAACCAACGACTACTATCATTGCCCATGTTGCCCAAGCGGCTCCGCCCCAAGCGATCGAGACTATCAAAAGACCAATGCCGGCTACCTTTCCGCCCATCATTGCCATCTTGACAGTTTCCTCCATCCAGCCCCAAGCAAAGCTTCCCAGACTTCCGAAAAGCAATGATATTGCTGCTAGAATGGCTACCGCCCATGCGACTGCAGCTGCAGCGCCAATCACTGACGTTGCTGCTACACCTCCTGCTGCGCCCACTGCTCCCCACCCTGCGTATGCTACGTAGAGGTAGAGCAAGCTTCCGATCAATACGAGTACTGATACTCCCGCATTCATTCCTGATTTGGCCATTATACCACGCTATATCATCTACGGATAAGTTTTTAAATCTACGTCCTATGAAGGCCTAAAATTTGACAGATGACGTAGTCGGTTTTAACGGCTAAAAAGAGCAAAACTGCGCCCTTGGATGGTACATAGGGTTTAAAATTAAGCCCATGTGAGATATAATGGATTAGATGCGCTTTGGCTTTGCCTACGATTCCGCCTATCCCTGGTTCAACGGGGGCATAGAGAAGCGCAGGTTCCTTATAATGAGGGCGCTTCACGAGGCAGGCCACGAGGTCCACCTCTTCACCATGTTCAGGGAGGGCATGCCTGGAATGGAGTTTGTCTACAAGGGGATCCACTACCACTGCTGCGCCAAGGCCCTTCCGACAGGGGCGATGTATAAGAACGGAAGGAGGAACATACGCTGGCCGCTTAAGTACGCTGCCGCAATCGGTCCAATCATCTGGAAGTACAGGTTCGGCCTTCTAGACGCTGACGCTTTCCCCTTCGTGCACATACCAAGCCTTGCCACATACGCAAAGCTAACCGGGGCAAAGTTCGTGGTAACCTGGCATGAGGTGTGGGACAGGAAATACTGGGAGAAGTACCTGCCGAGCCTAGGCCTTTTCGGATACGTAGCAGAAAAGGTGAGCGCGCGGGTATCTGGGATTGCTATTGCAAACTCTTCGACCACAAAAGAGGGTCTTATTGATACGCTTAAGGTGCCTGCAAGCAGAATACACCTGCTTGCTGCGCCGATCTCAAGGCGCGAACTTGAGCACTTCACAAAAAACCGCAAGCCAAAGAGATCGGACAAGTTCATCGCTTTGGGAAGGCTTGTCCCAGAAAAGCGCATAGACATGGCGATTCGGGCAGTAGCCGCAACGAACGCTCGGCTAACGGTGATAGGTTCGGGCCCGGAGAAGCAAAAACTGGTAGCGCTTGCACGAAAGTTAGGGCTAGGCAAGAGAATCAGGTTCGCACAGGGTCTATCTGAGAACACTATCATGACCGAGCTCTGCGAGAGTAGAGGGTTGCTGATGTTCTCCGAAAGGGAGGGCATGTCGCTTATTAGCGTCGAGGCGCTTGCGCTCGGAACTCCGGTGATCATAGTGAAGAGCACCTCGCTTCCTGGAGAGATAAGGAAGTACTGCACCATTATCGATGAGAAGCGACTTGGGGATTCTTTAGACAGGCTGATGAAGGATAAGAAGTCAATTCTCTACAAATCAGGAATCCCGAAGGCACAGATACTCAAGGCGTTCTCTGCTGAGTCCTGTGTCGCGCTCTACACCAAGCTGGCTAGATAGCCTATATAAAGGTTTTATTAGATACTCTTGTGATATAATGCCTAAAATCAGCGTTGTTATACCGACGATAGAAGAGCCCACGCTCTTTGGCATAATCAAGGAGCTGCGAAAAAGGCTCGGCAAGTCAGTTGAGATAATAGTGGTGGACAAGAGTGGCGATAAGTATTACAACAAGGTCAAGGCGACAGGCGTTACTGTCCTAAGACAGAAGGATAAGGGAGTAGAGAATGCAATAATGCAGGGAGTTCGGGCTGCGCACGGGGAGATAATAGGCAGCACAGATGCCGACGGCACCCACGGACTTGAGGGAATAGTAAAGGGCATAAAGATGATTGAGAATGGAGAGGCTGACCTGGTACTTGGGAACAGGATGGCAGGTCTCACTCCCGGCGCGATGAGCACATACATAAAATTCGGCAACTATTGCCTCTCGCTATTCTATAGCATAATACACAAGGTCAGACTGCACGACTTCCTCACTGGGCTTTTCGTGATCAGGAAGAGCTCGTTTGATTCGATACGCAACATAACACCGTATAGGGCGGGCAACGCAGGGGCTTTTGCGATCGAGTTCGCGCAGAGAAAGTATAAAATCGCAGAGGTTCCAATAAGCTACTATCCAAGGGAATACGGCGAGTCAAAGCTCACCAAATCCAAACTGTTCTATGGTGTAAACGTGGCATCTCACATTGTAAGGATGGCAAGGGACTACAATCCACTGCTAATTTTCGGAGGCATAGGAATCATATTGATTGTTATCGGCGGGGCGCTGGGCCTTTACGTTATCTACAACTACCTCATGACCGGCACATTCACGCTGATTGGAAGGACGCTGATAGCTTTCATGCTTGTGGTTGTCGGAATACTTGCCATAATCGCAGGCTTCATCCTCGACCTGCTGCTAGAGATAGAGAAGAAGCTCAGGAAGTGACTACAAAAGCACAATAACACTAAGTGAGACCAAACAGTTGGCGATTAAGATAATCATTGCTTTTAGATAGCTCTCTGGCTGGGGGTATCTCTTCCTTACGGAAACACAGACAATTGCAACTGACAGCGGAATTACCACAAACAAATAGCCGAATTGAATTCTAAATAGCATTGAATACATCGCCATGCTTGCAAGAAGGTCAGCGCAGAATATCGCGTATGAGAGATAGTGGTATCGCGCAGATACGGTCTTATGTATTCTCATTATTGCCTTCATCTTATCACCAGATACATTGCAAAAGAAAACAGAAACACTGCAAAAACGGGCGCAATAGCTTTTGGCATATATTCCTTTGTGGACTTTGCAAACAGCAAATTTAGAATCGCAAGATTCAAGAGAACCGAAAGAAGAACCGAACTTATCTTTGCAACAATGTAGAAGAAATTTGATATGATTATTATTCAATCACCTTAAAGTCTAGAGTGGAGTTGAGCAGATGCGCAAGCAGGAATCCTGAAGCTTGGGATTTTTCAAGAAGCGGAGTTTGGAGTTCCATAGCATCTTTTGCAAGAACGTTCAAACTTTCGGATTTTATCTTTTCTTGCAATGGAAATTTTATTCTATCCACTTCAATGAGACCCAGGTCATTGAGTGCGGTTACTCTTATTGTGCTAGCCTTCTTTTCTCTAGGGAATATTCCACTAATTATCAGGTAGTCGTATAGGTAATCTACAGTTTGGTCACTGTGAGTTTGCACCACATCATTTGGCTGCACACAGACATTTACTTTGGAATTATGCTGCACAACAAACTTTTTCTTATATGGATTGAAGCGTATCAGTAGAAGCAGAAAAGCTGCGCCTAAGAGTATTGGGACCTGTTCAATAACTAGACTCAGTCCTGCGTTCATTCTTTCACCATGCTTATCTTGTTGGCTGCATGCCGGATTGTTCTGTAACCCATTCTATAGGACAGTTGGATTGCATTCACCAGTTCCGTTTTACTGATTCTGTATCTCTTCGATAGTTCATCTAGCGAAGCTGGCGCTTCTATTAATTCTCTTACCAACAGTTGAGATGCCAAGCTGCTTCTCTGTTCTTGAAGATCTTTGTTGTCGACTTCTAGCCTTTCAATTTCGCACAACAGCTCAGTAATGCGTTTTGCAAGTATTATGTCGGATTGAGAAGTACTTGGTTTCCTGGGGCTCTCCTTCTGGAAATGGTTGCTGGCCAGTTCAGTTACAAGGTAAGGAAAGAGGCTCTCAATCCTCACAGAGTATATCCCATCCACAATGGCGATGATGCTAAGCAGCCTGAGCAGGGCAACGCGGAAAAGATATACTGGAGATGAATTTGCATGGATCTCCTCTATGATGTAATCGTTTCCGAACTTCAATATCGAGAAGTGCGCAGCTTCATCAATTCGATATGCAAGCTCTGAACCGTCGGCCACCAATCTCATCCCAGGATAGTTGGTTAGAAGCACTCTGAGTTTTTTGAAACTTGAGCGTAGCTCTGCCCTGACAGGGATCCGCATTATTATTGCGGTGTTTTCTGCTGCGTTAGGTTTTCTAATCTGCATTATTTCCCCCACCCGAAACCGCCTCTGCAAATGCATCAGCTATCTCCCTGTCTCCGATTCCAATCTGCCTGAGCCCTTTGAGGATCTCCCGCCTATCCACATTCAAAGAGACCAGTTCCGAGATCAGCCTGCTGAGCTCTACGGAGTAGTCGCCGGCGAAGAATGACTTCATCACCGTTATCTGTGTCTCATTTAGACCAAGGCCTTTTAGGAATCCCGTGAACTTCGCGTCTTCTATCTCTATTCTCATCGAATCACCGATCAGCGTGAATGGCTTTTTCAGGTTCACCCCCTTCACCTTACTTATCATGAATGTGCTCCTTGGCCTGTTTTTGTGCACCTGTATAACGATGCACTGCCCCACCTCCAGATTCTGCATCAAGGTTGCGCTTTGCATGTCGAGCTCGTAGTTGCGGACCAATGCATCAACGCTTCCTGCGTCTTGCATCCTGAAGGCAAAAACCGTCGCCACATTAGCCAGGAATTTCTCGCTTATATCGTTAAGCAGCTGCGATGCTAGGACCAACCCAACTCCGTACTTCCTGCCCTCTCTTATGAGCACGTTCAACGTATCATCGTTAATCAAGAGCTTCCATGCTTCGTCTAGGACTATGAAAAGATTGTAGTCCTTGCTAACTCCACGATTGCGTATCATGGCAAGTATCCTTTGCAAGACCTGCTTTGCCTTCTGCAACTTCTCCTGCTCGGTGTTCTTTGCAAGGTTTAGATAAGAGATGCCGCCATAGTCCAATGATTCCTCAATCGATTCTGCATCGGCTTCCTTGTAGAAAAGATAGTCGACAAATTCTGCATACTCTCCAGTGAAATCGATAAGGAGTATGCGAGAGTTGGCAAACACTGACATGCGCAACATCATGCTCTTGATCAGATAACTCTTCCCGCCCCCGCTCATCCCAAAAACGAAGATGTGTGGATTTATCGTTTCAGCAAAGTCTAGGAAGAATGGTGAATGGTTGTGCGCAGTGTCGCCGATGTAGATCAGCGAGTTCTGGCTCTGCGGTATCGCAGGTTCTCCATAGAATGGAATGTGTGCTAGTTTGGCGACATCGCTCGATGAAATTATTTTTCTTCCCTTCACCATTTAATCAACTATATTCTGTAGGAGTTCCTCTCCCGAAAGTATTGCACAGCCCAGGTTGTATGTCGCAGAGAACATGTTGCAGAGCTTTTCAATTTGTGAGAGTGCGGCGTTTGCGGCCTCTCCTTCACTTCTGCCCCGCGCTCTGCTTCGCAATTTCAATAATACGGCTGTAGGCCTCTGTCCTTTTGTTATCTCAAATAGCTCTCCTTCAATTATTGCAATTTCACGCCTGAGTTTGTTTGAGGAATCGGGTTTTGCATCCGGCGTCTTTGACAATTCTATCTCTTTTATCCGCCTCTTTGTCTGGAGGTTATCTACGACCTTCTTTATGTCGGTCTCGGCGACATGTATGCAGAATTCAAATGGATACCTGCACTTAGAAAGTATATCCTCAAACTTCTCACTTCCGTTTGTGACTTTTGAGTTTGGGGTAAGCAATGCTATCGACACTGCGCTGTAGTTTGGACTGCCGCCCTTGACAGCCACTTTGGTGTTTTCACTAAGCCTGTAGCCCTCAGAGACAAGGACTATTCCGCTTTTCTTTGCGAGTATCGGGTTTATTATGTGCGAGGATTTTGAGTATGCGATCGCAGCGAGGAATACGCACGCCGAAACTATCAGCGCGGTTGCGCTTGAAAGCGCTATTGAGAGGAGCAGCATGATTGCAAATGCTGCGTAAATTAGGTACTTTGAATTTTCCTCCAAGAATTCAATCGTGTCCATGCAATCACTACAAAATCCTAAACTTTCCAAAGAAAGCCTCGGAACCGAAGAGCTCGGCTAGCTCCTTTATCGAGATGCCCGTTACTATCAGGCTGAAAGTGGGTAGAATGAATATCTGCATTATCAGTTGAGAAATGCCAAAGAGCATGTCACTTAATATCTGATTCAGGCTTTGGACGATGCTTTCTATTCCTGAAGTTATTTGCGTAAATATTCCCTGTGTCTGGTTTAGCTGCAGGTTTGACGCGCCTGCCAACTGGCCGTTTATCGAACTTGCTGAGTCGGTTATCTGGACTAAATTCGTCGAATTTAGATTTGTATCATACGAAGTCACTAGGGTTGCGTTGAAGAGATATGTTAGCGGGAGCACAACATATGTTCCCAAAGAGACCGCGATGAAGAATCCTCCTAGCTTCCTTGTTGGATAGAAGCATCGAAGCACAAGGCCTATGGGCAGTATGACTGTGAGCGCTGTGACTGCCACAAACGAGAGGAGCGCTGCTTGCACGGTTATCCCGAGCGCTAAGGTTGTTACGATGTTGGTAACATACTGCAATTCGCTAATTATCGGCGTAAGTATCGAAGAGAATGAAATTGACACTATAAGCAGGTTTATCTTGAAGGCTGCGATAGCGCCGAGCACCGTACTGAGGGTTATCAACGAAACCAGAACTCCAGATACAGTTACGAAAAGGGAATTGTAGTGGCTTCCCGCCACAGTATATCCTTGGATCCCCATAAGATAGCTGTATGCGAAGCAGAGCGCGGAATTGCCATCCATGTATGAGGGGCAGGAAAAGCTCTGCGCCGATCCGGATGTCACCGAGTTGATCAGGCCTGTAAGTATGCCGTTGCTTGCAAAGAGGAGGAGCAAAAAGCCCACCAGCGCGCCGTTGACCATCGACTGGAATATCTCGCTCTTACCGAATTCCTTGAGTTTCTTCTCATCGAAAGCGTATCCCAACCCAAGGATTATGCCGCTGACTGCGAGCATTATCCCGATTATGTCGACAGCTATGCCGAAGCCATACTGTCCGAATGGCAAAACCATCATTTGCTCACGTCACAGAAGCATTTGTCATGTTGACTAGCAGATGCGTTGATGCAAGCGCGAAACCGCTTGACGCAACTGATAGTATTGCGACCATCACAGCGCCGATTATTATGTTGACCGAAGTTGTGTGGAAATTTGCCTTCTTGTCAGGAGGCAGCATTTGACCCACGGCGTAGAAAACGCCTGCAACTATGAACAGCACAGCGCTGAGCATCGGCCCAATCTGCGTGAGCAGTTGCTGGACAGAGTTGAGGGTCGCTATTACATTGAATGTAAAGACACTGCTTGCGCCTGCCACCCTAAAAAGGAAAAATACTGTGATAGGCAACGCCTTAATGTAACTCTTGCTGAGAAATTGCAGCAATCTCCCATTTGTCTCATTGGTATTCATTCCATCATCTTTTACTTTACTATAATATCATATATTCAAATAGATATTTAAATATTGCAGTATAATAATAAGTAGACATAAATATCCATTATAATATATTATAATAGATGAATATGCCAGAGGTAATAGAAGTGAAATTAAGAAAGATTGGGACATCGCTTGGTTTTTTGCTACCTAGAAAAGTAATACTCCAAGAACATTTGAAGGAGGGTGAGACGGTAGAAGTGGCGTTGCTCAAAAGACAAAGGCTTGATCTGCTAAGAAAAACTTTTGGGATAACCAAGGGAGCGCGACCGTTCAAGCGAGAATATGAAGAAGACAGGGTTTGAAATGGGCACTATACTTGATGCATCTGCGTGGATAGAACTTTTCAACGGCAGCGATAAAGGAAGGGAGATCGACGCTGCAGTGGAATCAGGAAATTGCAACACCAGCATCTTAACATTGGCCGAAGTTACGAATTGGGCAATAAGGGAAGGTAGGGAGTATACATTGCTTATCGACAGGATTGAGAGGCTAAGTTGCGTATTGTATATAGACAGGAAAATAGCTGTGCTTGCCGGGGAAATTGATTTCCAGAGGAAAAAAATTGTTAAGAAATGGGGGATTGCAGACTCGTTTGTTTTAGCCACAGCCATATCGTACGGTTTACAAATAATAACAACGGATAGTGGTTTTAATGGCCTGCCTGACGCCAAAGTGCTTTGAGCGCCCTACGCTTGCCAAAGCTTTTTAAATCTCTAATAGCAAGTTTAATCGGATTCGGTTGCATGCCAAGAGTAATAGAGGTAGGGCGAAGGGAGGAACTCAAGGCCAGGATGCTAAAACTTCTCAGCGTTAATGGAAGGATGAGCATTGGCGATCTTGGCAAGAGCCTTGGGATAAGCAAGCCGAGCGCATATCATCTGTTCCTTGAAGTGGTAAAAGAGTACGACCTCAAGTTCGTGCCGGAGATAGACATCGACAATATCTGGCGATATGAGTTCATAAAGATAAGCAGGATGCGAACAAAAAAAGAGATCCTCGATGAGGCGATAGAGGAGATACCAGAGGCGGGGTTCGAGGAATACGTCGTAGTGTTCAACTTCCTCAAGGGCGCGCCTACAAACGAGCAGATGCTAAAGGCGATAGGCAACTCGTACATTCCGCAGTTCGTCGCAAGGCTAAGCGGCAAGTACGATTTCATAATGTACGGGGTTTCGAGGAACTACGAGGACATAAACAGGTTCATAATAGAACTCTCCAAAAAGTTGAAGAGGCCGGTCACAACAAAGCTCAACAAGATAGCCCAGGGCTTTGGCTTCTTCCCTTTGAGGAACAATTTGCTTGAGAAGTTCAACATATCAGAGACTTACCTTGCGTTGCTGCTCGGGCTCAACGAGAACGGCAGGCAGGAATTCATCAGCATAGCAAGAAAGTTCAAAAAAGAGCAGCAGGGGATGGTATACGCGATGGACAGGTTGCGAAGGACAGGGATACTAAAGAGGGTCACATACTACGAGGGCGCTCCGAAGAACGGCTATAATGTAGTGATACAGATGAAGGTGCTTGACTACAGTAAGTTCGTAGAAAAAAGGCACGCATGGTTCCTTGACATGGTGGGCAGCTACGAAAAGGCGCACAACGAATACGTCTACATCTGCGACATATCAAATCCGCAGGGCGCTTTCATATTCGGCAACTTTCACGACAAGAAAGCGGCGGATAAATTCATGGGCAAATTGAAGAGAAACAACAGCGGAATCGAGATCGGCAGCGTCAGGCTCACGGATGTGCTTTTGGGCAGCTTTGGCATACGCGACTTTGACATGAGATACTCCGGCCAATATCACATACTAGAAGGCGATAAGAAAGTGCCGAGGTTCGATAGGGAAAAGACTGAAAGGGCCATAGAAAAAGAGATATCTAGCCGCGAATTCGAGCTGAGCTTAGAGCCTGCTGAAGAGCAGTGAGGCCAGGCCCTTCTTAGTAGACAATACGCCCTTGTAGTCGTCGCGGAATTTTGCGCTTTTGTAATTTATCGCCACCCTAGGGCAGCCCTTCTCTGATGTCGCAACCATAACCACTTTGCTTTTGTTTTGAAATATTTGCATTCTATCTCCCTGATTCCCGATTTAACATCCCTTATCAGATTTAAAAGCTTTCGCTAAGGGTTCGTTTATAAAAAACAGATCTGCACAAAAACTAGACGCCGTGGAACCAGAATCCCTTTCCCTTGTCCTTTGAGTCCTGTGTCTTTGGCTTTCTTCCGAGGATCTTGTCGATGAATGTTTTCTTTGCGACAACTTCTGGCTTTATTCCTTGTATGTATTCGCGCTCGTACTGCTCTTGCCACTTCTTGAAGTCCTCTTTCTTCTTCTGATCGTACTCGCCTTGCTTTGCTTCCCATGCAGGCTTCATCTGCCTCCATTGCGCCATCGTGTAGCCGTAGGGCGGATGCTCCCTAATCCTTGCGGGATTGAAAGCATATGTGTAGAACTCCTTCACATAATCATAATCGCGCTCAGAGACTTGGTTTGGATCTATGTGAACTCCCTCCTTTTCTAGCATCTGAATTATCTCTTCTTTGCTTATCTTCTCCTTGAGGTTGTCTGATTCCTTTTGGTTGTACACAACATTTATCGTGCACTTGACAAAATTGACAGTCGCCTTGAGGATTGCATCGTTGAGCATGAGCCTGTACTGGATTCTTGCTGCGTGGTCCATGTCGCGCATCTCCTCTTGCTTTACGGCTGAGAAAGTGACCTTTTTTATTATCCGGTATGGGATCCTGAACTTGGTCCCGTCAATTAGGATGTATTGCTTCTCAAGCTCCTCGTCTTCAAGGCCGCTCTGCTGGGCTAGCTCTTTCTGATATTGATTCGCATCGTGCTGCGTCTCTTCCCTTCGGTCCATTCTGAGCCCCTAGTAAGTTTGAAGATTAGGCCTTCGCTGCCTTCTGCTCCGCCGTAAGTTCGTTTGCGAAGTTGAGAACAGGCTTGCCGCCGTTTACCGGCATTGCGAAGTAGTCAATCATCTCGGTGTAGTGCTTTATGTAAGATGGGTGCGATTCAAGCGCCTTGATGTTCCTGAGATACTTGTCCTTGTTGTATGCCCAGTCCTCGTGCGTGCTCTGCCACTCCTTCGAAGGTATCGAATACTGCTTTTGGATTTTATCCCTGTATACCTCAGGGAAGACGTTGAATGTGCAGAAAGGCAGTACCTCACCATTTGGCATCGCGTAGTGTATGTCGCACTTCTCAACCCTCTTGATATCATATGAGTATTCATCCTGGAAGTGCATCATTCCCAAGAAGACGCTCCTCATCTGCAGCTTTCCTAGAGTTGCAAAGTCCTTCTTTAGGAAGAGTGATGTGAGCATCTTCACGAAGTTTACGGACTTCGGCTGCTTCTTTGCATCGATGAACTTCTTTATTCCAAGCAGCGCCTTGATTGCAATCAGCCTTCTTGCTGTCTTACCCCTTCCATCCATCTCGTTGACCGCAGCCTGCAGGTGCTCTAAGAGTCCTGCCGCGTCCACGAATTCCGTGAGCGGGATTATCTTGTTGTCGCTGTCTAGGAAGATGTATGATCCTGCTCCGCAAGCAAAGTGAATCGATAGATCGTACTTGTATTCGCCCGATAGTGCCTCGATGAACTTGTTGATTCCACCGACATACGGCACTGAGAACCAGTGCTCCTTCCTTATGACTCCGTGCGTCTGTTCCTCGATGAGTTTGATTGCTCCCGGGATTGTAATCCTCTGCTTTTCCCTGAGCCTAGACGGCATTCTTCCCACCAGCGAAACAGGCTGGAAGTTGACTGCCCTGATTATATCAGAGTTGTTTAATGCGAAGTTGATTATCGAACCGAGCTCGTGGTCGTTGACCGTTCTGATTACAGTCGGTACAAGCACTATGTTGATTCCCGCCTTTCTTACAACGTCTAGAGTCTGCGGCGCTTCCCAGTGATTCTTCGGGTTTGCGCGCTTGCTTACTCCGTCAAAACTCATGTAGAGCGTTCCGACTCCCGCATGCTTTATCTTGTATGCAAGTTCAGGCTCCTGTGCAAGTATGATTCCGGTTGTGTTCATCTGAATCTGATCGAATCCCGCCTCCTTTGCAACCTTTACCACTTCCACCACCTTCGGGTGCATGAGCGGCTCACCTCCAGTTATCTGGAGTGCGTTTGTTGGAATCGGCTTTTGGTTTCTTAGATTCACGAATATCTTCTTGAGCTCATCAATTGTTGGCTCGTAAATTGGTTCTCCCTCCTTTGCGTAGAAGAAGCAGTACCAGCATGAGAGATGGCACCTGTTTGTTATGACGACGTTTGCAAGTCCTGTGTGTGACTTGTGACGTTCGCACATTCCGCAATCAAACGGGCAGTTTGCTCCCTTTGTGTCTGAAATGTAATTTGGATTGTCGAATCCCCTTCCGTAGTAGTTGTAATCACGCATCTTTGTGTACATGTCGTAGTCTTCCCAGTACTTTTCTATTGTCCATCCGTGGTCCTCGCAGTGCTTTCTAATCATTACGAAATCTCCATCCCTGTAGATTATTCCCTCGACGATAAGCTTGCATTCAGGGCAGACTGTCTTTGTCCTCTCAATGACCGGCATCTTCTCTATTTCCTTGATGTCCCTGTGATAAGGAGCAAGAAGCGGATCCTCAACGACTTGGGTCTTTGAGATTTGAGCGGTAATCGTTCCTTGTGTTGTTGCAACCTGAGCGACCTGTGTTATTGTAGGTGCAGGCATAGGTGCAGCTGCAGGCTTATCTGCGTGCTCGTGAGTGTGTTCGTGTTTGAATTCAGGCGCATGTTCGTGAGAGCTTTCAGCATGATTTCCGCATCCGCATGAACCGGCTCCTTCGCTCTTTCCGCAGCCGCATGAACCTTCAGCGCTTCCGCATCCGCATGAACCCTCCTGCATTTCTCCCTTTCCGCATCCACAAGAATCTGACATAGTATCACTCAGTTATAAGCAAACAATCTTTATAAGGGTTTCGCTGGCAAACATTTCGAAAAAAATGGTCTTATCTCCTCTGTCTTTCGGCGCCTCTTTTCGTCGCCTTTTCTATATCCGCTTTGAGCTTCTCTGCTATGAAGTTGTGCGAGAACGCATCCGCCTTTGCGGCTATGCTGATCTTGTTCGCATAGAGTCTTGCGAGCTTGCCTTTCACGCTCTTTTGCGCGCTCACTATCTGCGGCAATTTGAAGAGAATTCCGTACTTAGGCGGCTTTGTTCCGTATTTTAGGTGCTTGAAAAGCGCCTTCTCGGCACCGAGAAGTTGGACTGTTGAGGACGGCATCATTGCAAGGCGCTCTAGCGAGCCTGCCTTTGCTAGCAGTTCGGCGGCCACCTTATAGTCTATGAAATATGAGATGTTGGGCATGAGCTTCTTGACGCTCTTCTCTAGGTATGCATCAATCTTGTTCTCAGTTGCAAGTAGATTAAGTTCACTCTCAGCCATTGTCTTGATTGTGTTGTACTCTTCCTCGCCTGGCTCTCTGCCTATGCTGTCACCTATTTGTTTGTGCAGCTTCTCGGCCCCTTCGCCGATTGCCTTCCTGAGCTCCTCTATTGTAGCTTTTTTCTTATCGCCCCCGAATCCGATCACGAACCTTGCAAGCGATGTCGGCGAACTTGCCCTCATCTCCGGGAAATATATTGAATACCACTCCTCAAGCCTTTCGAATATCTGGTTCCTCACCTTCTCCACTTCAAGATATGAGTTGATTGCCTGCATGACAGCGTGTTCATCTCCTGCATAAGCATTGGTGAGACTCGCCTTAGCTACGTTCATGAGTCGCGCTCGTTTCTCTTGTGGTGTCTCTTTTGGCAGAAAATTACCCGTAATTAGTACAGTGATATTGAAAAGAAATAGATATAATGATTGCTGTGCTCCAAGAGTCTTCCAACTTTTTAGCACTTATAGAGGTAATGCGATACTGCCGTGTTTATTACAACCCTCTTAACGATGCTCTTTATTGATGTTCTAATCTTTGCTATATCCTTATTTCCAGGTGCGTTAATTGAAACAACAAAGGCATAGTCCCCGCTTGTGAGAAACACTTTCTTGACTCCTTTGCACATGGCTATTGCCTTAGCCACTTTATCCGAATCATCTAACATTTTTGGTTTTAGCAAAAGAAAACCCTCTTGATCTTTGTAGCTATTCTTTTTTACTTTCATGCAATCAGCCCTATATTGAAATAGGCCTTTTATTCTCAAAATATCTTTCAGCCATTATCAGAATTTTAAGATAATAATTATCAACAGATTCAACAAAATCCTCTGTTGAAACTTCTAATTTCGTCATCTTTTTCTTCCCTTTTTCAATCTTCACCCCAATTAATTCAAGTTTGGTGATTTGGTTGGTGAAAAGTCTCATCCCCTCTTTAATTTCCATTTGGAATATGCCTGCAAGTTCTTCTGCTTGAATATCATAATCGCTAAGAGGAGTATAATGCTCCAATAAATAGGTATAATAAAATTCATTGTTGATTAAGCCATTGTACATGAATGGATCAGCCCTAATACCTAGAAATACAAGATTCCTCAAGGTTGCCTTTACTCCGATTTCTTCCTTCAATTCTCTAACACTGTCTTCAATTCTTTCGCCTGCTAGTATGTGGCCTCCAGCAGTAGCGTCTAACCTATTTGGAAACCATGCCTTGTTCTTTGCGCGAAGTTGAAATAACAAATAAGTCTTATCTTTTTCACACCTTACTATCCAGCAATTAAAGGTCTTGTGCCAATAACCTTTTTTATGTACCTCGCCTCTTGTGGCAGTGCCTATATGCTCCATTTTCTCATTGAAAATGTCTAGCAACTCCTCATTTGACATATTCTATACCTCAACATTTGCTCTTAACGCGTAGATTCTTTTTATCATTAAAAGGATCTATGTTCAGTCTTTTATATTCCGCTGCTTTCGCTATCCCCATCCTGAGCACTGTTGAATATTTTTCTGGCGAAATAGCAATTGCTACGATTAATTGCTCTACAGGAATCCATCTGCTCTCCGCAACATCCATTGGATTAGGTTTCTCTTTGCCATTGTAGACTCCGACAAAAATGTGGTTGAGCTCATTTTCACCATGCCCGTGGCCGAGATCGGTTCTAATAAATAATCTGAATGCCTCTTTTAGCTCGCATTCTATTCCCATCTCGCGCTTTAAAGTTTCTTTTGCAGCTTCCTCAAAACTCTGTCCCATTTTTGGATGTGAACAGCACGAATTACTCCATACGCCTGGCGCATGGACTTTCATCGGCGACCTTTTTTGAAGTAACATCTTATCTTCAGAATTGATTAGGAAGATAGAAACTGTTCGATGCAGTGGGCCTCCAGCCTTATGCGCATCTATCTTATTGACAGTGCCGATTGGATTGTCGTTTTCATCCACTACTGTAAGTTGTACTTTAAGATCGTCTTCGTATTGGTTGTTTTCGTCCATAGGTCCCCACCACTTTTATCAAAGTTGCTCGTATTTTCTCAGTATTTGTTCTGCTTCGTTGAACAGTTCCTGTAGCCTTTCAAAATCTGGCGCGTGTAAGAAGTTGAACAATTTGTGCAACTTGAACCTTAGGCTGATAAGGTCGGCACATCTTCTCCTGATGTATGCATGGTAGTTCATATCGGCACCTTCTTGTGTTTCTCCAATATCTGCTGCACTTCTTCAAGAAGCTGCTTTAGTCTATACCAATCGTTCATCGTAAGGTGATTGTATATTTCAGGCAGCATTAGGTTCATCTCACTTATTTCGGGGAGCATTTGCATGGCACGCTCATGCGGTTTCATTCCATTACCTCAATTGTTGCACATTGTTTGGTGCAACAATCTTCCAAGTGCATAGCATATTTCAAAGGATCAGAATATTTTGCCTCGCATTCCCAACACAGGTAGGATTTCTTTATGACTTTTGATCTTGAGAATCTTTTGATAAAGGACTTATAAAATGAGGGAGAGGTTTGGGAACTTACCTTCTGGGGGTTGTTCTTCAGGGAGTGAAGAAAATCAGT